>NZ_JBHMIN010000015.1:0-125204 GCF_048060215.1 Micromonospora sp. LOL_021
GGCCCGCCGCGCCCCGATCCGTCACGCCCCGGTCCGCTGCCGGCCACTCCGGTGACCCGGGTCGCCCGGCCAGCCGACCGGCCGCCGGCCGCCGGGTGCCCGGCGGCCCGGTCAAGCGGACCACCGCGCCGCATCCCAACCGGTTCACCGGCCGGGCCACCGTGCTGCTGGTGGTGCTGGTCGCCCTGGCGCTGGCGTACACCTATCCGGTGCGGGTCTATCTGGCCCAGCAGTCCGACATCGCCCGCATCGAGCAGGCCCAGCAGGCCCAGCGCGAGCGGATCGCCGAGCTCAACGCGCAGGCCGAGCGCTGGCAGGACCCGGACTTCATCCGGATCGAAGCGAAGCGCCGGTTCTACATGGTCTACCCGGGCGAGGTCCCGTTGCTGGTGCTGCACGATCCGGACGGTGCCGCCCGCGACTCGGGCGAGCCGGTCGAGCCGGCCGGCGAGCGCGACGGCCCGGCTGGCCCGTGGTACGACACGCTCTGGTCGAGCGTGCAGGCCGCCGACGCGGAAGGTGTCTCTCGGTGAGCGAACCGGTGAGCGAAGCAGCCGACGAACGCGATCTCGCAGCCGACGAACGCGATCTCGCGGCGGTCGCCGCGCAGCTCGGCCGGCCGCCGCGCGGTACTCGGGCGGTCGCCCACCGCTGTCCGTGCCAACTGCCCGACGTGGTCGAGACGGTGCCCCGGCTCGCCGACGGCACGCCGTTCCCGACCCTGTTCTATCTCACCTGCCCCCGGGCGACGTCGGCCTGCAGCCGGCTCGAATCGGCCGGACTGATGCGCGAGTACGCCGCCGAGCTGGCCGAGAATCCCGAGCTCGCCGCCGACTACCGGGCGGCTCACGAGGACTACCTCGCCCGGCGGGAGGCGATCGGTCACGTCCCGGAGATCGCTGGCGTGTCGGCCGGCGGCATGCCGGGCCGGGTCAAGTGCCTGCACGTCCATCTGGGTCACGCGCTCGCCGTCGGGCCCGGCGTGAACCCGATCGGCGACCGGGTGCGGGAGCTGATCGGCCCCTGGTGGGCCGGCGGCCCCTGCGTACCGCCGCCGGAGTCGGACTAGGTGACCGGCGTGACGGATCCCGGATCCGATGCCGAGCTGGTCGTCCGGCGGGCCCAGACCCGCGATGTACGGGGCATCCGCCGGCTGATCGACCTGTACAGCCCGGACCGTCGGCTGCTCAGCAAGGCCACGGTCACGCTGTTCGAGGACGTCCAGGAGTTCTGGGTCGCCGAGCGGCCGGCGGACGGGACGATCGTCGGCTGCGGCGCGCTGCATGTGATGTGGGAGGACCTGGCGGAGATCCGTACCGTCGCGGTCGACCCGCAGTGCCGGGGCCGGCGGATCGGGCACCGGATCGTGACGGAGCTGCTCGCCGTCGCCCGTCAGCTGGGCGTGGCCCGGGTGTTCGTGCTCACCTTCGAGACCAGGTTCTTCGCCAGCTTCGGCTTCGTCGAGATCGACGGGGCTCCGGTGCCGGCCCAGGTCTACGAGCAACTGCTGCGTTCGTACGACGAAGGTGTTGCCGAGTTCCTCGGGCTGGAGCGGGTCAAGCCGAACACGCTGGGCAATACCCGGATGCTGCTGCACCTGCGCTGACGTGCTGCTGCACCCGCGCTGGCCGGCACCCGCACCCGCGCCCGACGGCGTCGGCCGCCGGCCCGGCAGCCGCCGCGCACCCGGTACGGTGTCCGGTGTGGCGACGCGGGTGGCGGGGATCGACTGTGGCACCAACGCGGTCCGGTTGCTGATCGCGGACCTGCCGGACCTGCGGCAGCCGGCGAACCCCGGGACCGGGACCGGGACCGGCCAGGCCACGGAAGCCGGCTCGCCGGCCGGGTCGGCCGCCGCGCCGCTGACCGACGTGGTCCGCCGGATGGAGATCGTCCGGCTCGGGGAAGGCGTCGACCGGACCCGCCGGCTCGCCCCAGCCGCCATCGAACGGACCCGGCAGGCCCTCACCGGGTACGCCGCCGAGCTGGCCGCACACGGCGTCGATCGGGTGCGGATGTGCGCCACCTCGGCCAGCCGCGACGCCGACAACGCCGACGAGTTCGTGGCGATGGTGCAGGCCACCCTCGGAGTGACCCCGGAGGTGGTGACCGGTGACGAGGAGGCCTGGCTCACCTTCGCCGGGGCGGTCGGTGGGCTGGCGGCCACCGTGCCGGCACCGTACCTGGTGGTGGACATCGGCGGCGGGTCCAGCGAGTTCGTCGTCGGCGCCGACACGATGCACCGGGCGGTGTCGGTGGACGTCGGCTGCGTACGGATGACCGAGCGGCACCTGCTTTCCGATCCGCCGACCGCCGCCCAGATCGCGGCCGCCGAACGCGACATCGCGGCGGCGGTCGACCGGGCGTTGTCGGTGGTGGCGGGTCCGGACCGGTCCGGACCGCCGCCGACGCTGGTCGGGCTCGCCGGGTCGGTGACCACGGTGGCCGGGATCGCGCTGCGGCTGGACAGCTACCGGGCGGACCAGCTGCACCACGCCCGGATCAGCTACGACCAGGTGGCCGAGGTGACCGCCGACCTACTCGCCATGCCGGTCGGGCAGCGGCTGCGGATCCCGGTGATGCACCCGGGCCGGGCCGACGTGATCGCCGCCGGTGCCCTGGTGCTGCGGATCGTCATGGAACGCGCCGACGTGTCGTCGGTGGTGGCCAGTGAGCACGACATCCTGGACGGGATCTGCCTGAGTTTGCGGTGACCGGCAGACGTACCGCAGCTCACCAAGAGGCGTACGCCACCCTCCGCGTGCCTTCCCCGGCCTCACGGCGCGTGTCAGGCTACCCGGACACGTGCCCCACTGCGCGCCAGCCAACGATGACTGACCGACAGGAGGACCCCCATGGGCGAGATGGTGAGCTACCGCAGCAACGGCGGGACCAGCGAGGGATACCTGGCCCTGCCACCGGCACCCGGGGAGGGCGGCGCGGCGGGCGCCGCACCTGCGGTCATCGTGATCCAGGAATGGTGGGGGCTGGTGCCACACATCACCGCGGTCGCCGACCGGCTCGCCGAGGCGGGGTTCGTGGCCCTCGCCCCCGACCTCTACCACGGCGTACAGGCGACCGAGCCGGACGACGCCCGCCGGCTGCTGATGGGCCTGGCGATGGACCAGGCGGCCAAGGACATCGCGGGCGCCGCCGAGTACCTCGCCGGCCGCGCCGAGTCGGCGGGCGACACCGTCGGTACGGTCGGCTTCTGCGCCGGCGGTAGCCTGGCGCTCTGGTCGGCCACGCTGACCGGGCGGATCGTCGCCACCGCCGGGTTCTACCCGGCGCTGCCCTGGGAGCGGATGCGTCCGGACTGGGCGGGCTACGCCGGCAAGTCGGCGATGATCCACTGTTCGGAACAGGACGGCACCTCCGCCGCCGACGGAATCCAGCAGGCCAAGGGCTACATCGAGGCGGCCGGCGGGGGTTGCGTGGTCTACGACTACCCTGGCACCCGGCACGCGTTCTTCAATGACGACCGGCCGGAGTCATACGACGACGACGCGTCGACGCGTGCCTGGGCGCGGACCTTGGAGATGTTCCGGACCCGACTCGGCTGACGCCGCGGCCGGCCGGTCTCGGTCTCGCGGTGCGTCGTCCGCTGGCCGACCGACGTCGGAAGGAGCCGTGGTGACCGGTACCGCAGCCGACGAGACCAGCGTGTCCGAGGTGATCAGTGCCAGCGCGTCCGAGGTGACCAGCGCGGCGGCCCGGGTGCCGGACCTGCCGGCGCTGGACCACGCGATAGCCGGCTGCCGGGCCTGCCCTAATCTGGTCGCCTGGCGGGAAGAGGTCGCCGCGACGAAGCGTGCGGCGTTCCGCGACCAGACCTACTGGGGCCGTCCGGTCCCGGGCTTCGGGCCGCCGGACGCCCGGATCGCGATCCTCGGACTGGCGCCGGCGGCGCACGGCGGCAACCGTACCGGTCGGGTCTTCACCGGCGACCGCTCCGGCGACGTGCTGTTCGCCGCCCTGCACCGCGCTGGGCTGGCCAACCAGCCGACCAGCGTCGCCGTCGACGACGGTCTGCGGCTGTCGGACACCCGGGTGGTGGCCGCGGTCCGCTGCGCCCCGCCGGCGAACCGGCCCACCCCGGCCGAACGGGACACCTGCGCGCCCTGGCTGCACCGGGAGATCGCCCTGCTGAGACCGACGCTGCGGGTAGTGGTCGCGCTCGGCGCGTTCGCCTGGGCCGCGTGGTGGCCGGCGATGACCCGGGTGTACGGGCGACGACCGCCCACACCCCGGCCGGTGTTCGGCCATGGGGCACACTGGTCGGGCGGCGGGGCGGTGCCCGACGTGCTGGGCTGCTACCACGTCAGCCAGCAGAACACGTTCACCGGACGGCTCACACCCGCCATGCTCGACGAGGTGTTCACCGAGGTGAATCGCCTGGCGGGGCGGACTTGACCGGGCCGAGACGACCACTGGAGGACTCGAGGGGGCACCCGCCGGCAATGGATTCCGCGGCTATCCGCAGGCTGTGGCCACTCGCCGCCGTCGCCGTACTGCTCGCGCTGACCGCGGTCGCGGCGGCGAACTCCACCCTGCCGGTCGGCCGCACCGACGCCACCGTCGAACGGGACATCCCCGCGCTGCCGGACTACCAGCAGCCGCAGACGGCACCGACGTACCAGCCGCCGCCGGACGACTTCGCCGCCGCCGATCAGCAGCAACTTCCGTCCTGGATTCCGCTGGTCGCCGGGGCGCTGTGCGGCCTCGCCGTGCTGGTCGTCGCCGGCCTGCTGCTGTGGACCCTGCTGCGCGACGTGGTGCGGCGCCGACCCCGGTCGACCGCAGTCGGTATCCGCCGGCGGAGCACGTCACCGCCCGGCCCGGCCAGCACGGCCGAAGTGGTCGCCGCCGTCGACGCCGGCCTGGTCGAGCTCTCCGCCGCCGACGCCGACCCGCGTCGGGCGGTGATCGCCTGCTGGGTACGCCTGGAGCAGGCCGCCGCCGCGGCCGGCACCCCGCGCCAGATCGGTGACACCCCGACCGATCTGGTCACCCGGCTGCTCGCCGGACACGAGATCAGCGCCGAGGTGCTGTCGGCGTTCGCGGGCGTCTACCGCGAGGCCCGCTACGCCCGACACGACGTCGACGAACGAACCCGGGAGCAGGCGCGGTGGGCGCTGCGCCGGCTGCGTACCGAGCTGACCGCCGCGGTCGGCCCCGGCGAAGGTGAAGGCGAAGGCGGGCCGGCCGGTGAGTGACCCGCAGACCAGCATCGACGACCTGCTCTACCACGACGAGGAGACGCCGCCCCGCGAGCGTCGCCCACCCGGCCGGTTTCGGTCCTGGCTGACCGCGCTGGCGCTGGCCGCCGCCGGCACCGCTGCCGTGCTGTTCGGGCTGCGGCTGTTCAGCCTGACGGTGCCGGTCGAAGCGGTCTTCGCCGGCTGCCTCGCGCTGGTGCTGCTGCGCCGTACCGTACGGTCGGTCGCCGCCCCGCCCCCGGTCAAGCTGCGCCGGGTCGGCTCCGACCCGGAGGACGGCAGCTACGTCTTCGGTAGCGAGGACGGCCTGCGGGAGGCGGTCGGCCGGTGGGAACGCCGGCTGCGGGCCGGTCAGGGCGACGCGGGCCGGTTCGCCGAGGTGACCCTGCCGGTGCTCGGCGAGCTGGTCGACGAGCGGCTACGGCACCGGTACGGGCTGACCCGGGCCACCGACCCACAACGGGCCCGGGAGATCTGCGGGGACGAACTGTGGAACTTCCTGAACACCCCGGCCCGGCGTAAGCCGTCGGCCAAGGACTGCGCGGTGTTCGTCAGCCAATTGGAAAAGATTTGACGGTTCCTCGCGGCTGAAAGCCGGAGGTTCCACGGAAGGAACTCGATGAACGACGTGGCGGCAGCCCCGACCACCGAGGTCAGCCGGCTCGCACACGCCGTCCTGGACTCGGTCGGCACCGTGCTGGTCGGCAAGCGGGACGCGCTGGAGCTGGTCCTCGCCGGCATTCTCGCCGGCGGGCACGTGCTGCTGGAGGACCTGCCCGGGCTCGGTAAGACGTTGACCGCCCGGTCGTTCGCCCAGGCGTTGGGGCTGGACTTCCGTCGGCTGCAGTTCACCCCCGACCTGCTGCCGGCCGACGTCACCGGTTCGTTCCTCTACGACCAGCGCAGCGCCGACTTCACCTTCCGGGCCGGTCCACTGTTCACCAATCTACTGCTCGCCGACGAGATCAACCGGACACCGCCGAAGACCCAGTCGGCGCTGCTGGAGGCGATGCAGGAGAAGCAGGTGTCGGTCGAGGGGGTCACCTACCGGCTGGAGGCGCCGTTCCACGTGCTGGCCACCGCCAACCCGATCGAGTACGAGGGGACCTACCCGCTGCCCGAGGCGCAACTGGATCGGTTCCTGCTGCGGGTCTCGTTCGGCTACCCCACCCACGAGGAGGAGTGGGAGGTACTGCGTCGGCGCATCTCCCGCCGCCAGGAGGAGACCGAGCTGGCCGCCGTGGTGGACGCCAACGGGCTGCGCGCCATGCAGTCGGCGCTGGAGAACGTGGTGGTCGAGGACTCCATCGGCCGGTACATCGTGGCCCTCACCGCGGCCACCCGGGAACACCCGTCGGTCCTGGTCGGAGCGTCGCCCCGGGGTTCGCTGGCGCTGCTGCTGCTGGCCCGGGCCAAGGCGGTGCTCGCCGGCCGGGACTTCGTCGTGCCGGAGGACGTCAAGGAGGTCGCCGCCCCCGTACTGGCACACCGGATCACCCTGCGGCCGGAGATGTGGCTGCGCCGGGTGAATCCGTCGTTCGTGGTCGGCGAGGTGCTGGCTCAGACCCCGGCTCCGGCCAGCGGCGCACTGCCCAGCTACGGCGGCGGGTTCGGCTCACCGGGCGGCGCGGCGGCCGGCCGCCGCGCCGCGCCGTGACCGGCGGCGGCGAGTCATGACCGCCACGCAATGGCAACCGACCCGGGCGCTGGGCCGGGCGGTGCTGATCACCGGGCTGCTGCTGATCATCGGGGTGATCCTCGGCCGGGTCGACCTGGTCGCCCTGGCCGCCCCGTTCGCGCTGGGCACCGCGTACGCGCTGCGCCGCCGGCCGGCCGCCGCGCCGGTGCTGGACCTCGGGGCGGTCGACGCCAACCTCGTCGAGGGCAACCAGGTCGGTGCCCGGGCCGCCGCCGCCAACCCGGCCGACGCCGACTACGACCTGGTGGTGGTACGCGCGTTGGTGTCGCCGTGGCTGCGCATCGACGAGGTCGGGGTGCTGTCCCCGATCTCGATCGACGGCAGCCGTTCCGACGACGACCGGCCCGGCGACAGTCCGGGCGACGCCGCCGATCAGGCTGCCGGCGGTGGCCAGCTGCTGGTGCTCGAACGGTTGGCGGCGGCGGCCCGACCCCGGCCCAGTGGTGGGGTGCCGGACCGTCCGTTCGGTCTGGCGGTGCCGACCGGCTCGGCGGCCGGCTTCGAGCTGACCGGCGTGGCGCTGCGCTGGGGCCGCCAGCCGGTCGGGCCGGTCGCCGCGCGGGCGATCGCCTGCGACGGGCTGCTGTCCTGCCGGCCGGTGGTCGCCGAACCGGTCCGGGTGCCGGTCTACCCGGTGATCGACCCGTTCAACGCCGACGAGGCGATGCCCCGCGCCGCCGGGCTGGTCGGCGGGCACCGGTCCCGCCGGCCGGGGGAGGGCGGTGAACTGGCCGGGGTCCGCATCTTCGGCCCCGGCGACCGGCTGCGCCGCGTCGACTGGCGGGTGTCGCTGCGGGCCCGGCAGCTGCACGTCGCCGCGACACTGTCCGACCGCGACGCCGAGGTGGTACTGCTGCTCGACGTCCTCACCGAGGTCGGCCGCTCCGGTGGGGTGTCCGGAGGTGCGTCGGTGCTGGACACCACGGTCCGGGCGGCGGCCGCGATCGCCGAACACTACCTGCACCGCGGTGACCGGGTGTCGATGCTGGAGTACGGGCCGACGGCCCGCCGGCTCCGCCCGGCCACCGGCCGCCGGCAGTACCTGACGGTCCTGGAGTGGCTGCTCGACGTCGAGGTGCGGCCCACCCCGTACGAACCGTACGACCAGGTCTTCGGCCCGCAGCTGCTCTCCTCGGACGCGCTGGTCGTGGTGCTTACCCCGCTGGTGGACCCGCGTTCGGCGGAGATGCTGGCCCGGATGGCCCGGTCCGGGCGGATCGTCGTCGCCGTCGACACGCTGCCCACCACGGTGGCCTCGCCGCCCCGGCAGGGCCAGTGGACCGAGGTGGCGTACCGGCTGTGGCGGCTGGACCGGGAGAACACCGTCGGGCAGTTGCGCGAACACGGCGTACCGGTGGTGACCTGGGCCGGGGCTGGAAGTCTCGACCAGGTGCTGCGGGACGTGGCCCGGCTGGCGTCGGCGCCGAAGGCGGTGCTGCGATGATCACCGCGATCCGGGACCGGGTGGCGGCGGTGCGCACCGGATTCACCCGGGTCACCCTCGCGCCGGTGCTGCTGCGGGGCGTGGTGGCGGTCACCGCGTTGCTCGCGTTCGGGCTCGCGTACCCTGCCGAAGTCTTCCTCGGCCGGGCCGGCCCGGCGCTGCTCGCCGTCGCGCTGCTGCCGGCGTTGGCGCCGCGCGGGCACGCGCCGACGGTCACGATCCTGGTCGGGATCGGCGGCTGGGCGCTCGCCACCACCGGGTACGGGACTCCGGTGCAGCTGTGGCGGCTGTTGGCGGTCGGCGCGCTGCTGTACCTGACCCACAGTCTCGCGGCGCTGGCCGCCGCCGTGCCGTACGACGTGGTGCTGGCCCCCGAGGTCGTGGTGCGCTGGTCGACCCGGGTGGCGGCGGTGCTGCTCGCCTCGGCGGTGCTGGTGGTGCTGCTGATCACCGCCGCCGGCCGGACCGCCGGTCAGCCTTTCCTGCTCGCGGTGCTGGCCGGGCTGGTGGTGGCGGTCGGCGCCGTCGCCCTGCTCGCCACCCTGGGCCGGCGCCGCTGACCGTCCGGCGGTGTGGTCGGCGGTCGGCATGGTCGGCCCGCGTGCGGCGGCTCACACGGGCGTGCTCGGTCACATATCTGGCTTTCGAGGCGACGTCAAGAGGCAACCGGGAGGAAGATGGGGTACGTGAACAGGCAACGGATCCTTGTCGTCGGTGCCGGGCATGTCGGTCTCTACGCCGCCCTGCGCCTGTCCCGCAAGATGCGCCGGGGCGAGGTCGAGGTGATCGTGGTCGACCCGCAGCCGCACATGACCTACCAGCCGTTCCTGCCGGAGGCGGCGGCCGGCAACATCTCACCCCGGCACTCCGTCGTGCCGCTGCGCCGGGAGCTGCGCCGCTGCCACGTGATCGCCGGAGCGGTGACCCGGATCGAACACGCCCGCAAGGTCGCCGAGGTGCAACCCATCGTCGGGCCGCCCCGGGAGATCGGTTACGACCATGTGATCGTCGCCCCCGGTTCGGTGTCCCGCACCCTGCCGATTCCCGGCCTGCGGGAGCACGGCATCGGGTTCAAGACCATCGGTGAGGCGATCTACCTGCGTAACCATGTCCTGGAACGGCTCGATGTGGCGGCGGCGACCGCCGATGAGCAGGTCCGCCGGACCGCGTTGACGTTCGTCTTCGTCGGCGGCGGCTACGCCGGCATCGAGGCGCTGGCCGAGATGGAGGACATGGCCCGGGACGCGCTGCGCTACTACCCCGAGCTGAAGCCGGCGGACATGCGCTGGGTGCTGGTCGAGGCGACCCAGCGGGTGCTGCCCGAGGTCGACCGGGACATGGGCGCCTACACGGTGCAGCAGCTGGTCAAGCGGGGGATGGACATTCGGTTGGACACCCGGCTGGAGTCCTGCGTCGACGGGCTGGTGCGGCTCTCCGACGGCGACAGCTTCCCGGCCGACACGATCGTCTGGACGGCCGGGGTGAAGCCGTCGCCGATGCTCGACGCCACCGATCTGCCCCGCGACGAACGGCGGCGGATCAGCTGCCGGCCGACGCTGCAGGTCGTCGACGGCGACCGGACGGTCGACGGCGCGTGGAGCGCCGGCGACTGCGCCGCGGTGCCGGACCTGACCGGCCCGCCTGGGGCGTACTGCTCGCCGAGCGCCCAGCACGCGGTGCGCCAGGCTCGGACGATGGCCGACAACATCCTGGCGGTGGTCCGTGGGCAGCAGCCGGTCGAGTACCGGCACAAGCACGCCGGCAGCGTGGCCAGCCTCGGCCTGCACAAGGGCGTCGCCCAGGTGTACGGGGTCAAGATGACCGGGCTGCCGGCCTGGTTCATGCACCGTACGTACCACATGAGCCGGATCCCGTCGCTGAACCGAAAGGTGCGGGTAGTCGTCGACTGGACGCTCGCGCTGGTGCTCAAGCGTGAGGTGGTGGCGCTCGGGCAGCTGCACGACCCGCGTGAGGAGTTCCTCGGGGCGACCCCGCAACTCGACCAGTCGGGTGCCGCGCCGGCCCGGGTCAGCTGACCGGCCAGGTCCAGGCGTCGGCCACCCGCTGGCCCGGCCCGAGCAGGTCCTCGGTGGTCTGCCGCAGCTCGGCGGCGTGCGGGGTGTCGTCCACCAGCACCACGCAGTCGGCACCCCAACGGGTCAGGTCACGACGGGCCCGGGCGCGTTCCTCGTCGGTGATCTCCGGCACCTCGCCGGTCCGGGCCACCTCGGCGAGGATCTTCGACGTCGGCAGTTTGAACGTGCCCATCGAGGCGTCGCCGCCCGGGGCGTACGGGCCGATGAAGAACCCTTCCGGCATGCCGAAGGCGACCGTGGTCGCGGTGGCCCAGGCCATCGGCCACGGCTGCGGCGGGGTGGCCGGCGGCACCGGCACCAGCACGCCACCGGACGGTACGCAGGTCCGCCAGTGGCCGCCGACGATGAACTCCGGCAACGGGTCGCGGTCCATCGCTGGTAGCGGGGCCGGCACGACCGGGAGCAGCGCTACGGCGACGACGGCCGGGACGGCCAGCCGGGCCGGCCGCCGGCCGAGCCGCAACGCCCGGTCGACGGCGAGGGTCAGGATGACGGCGATCAATGGGATCACCGCGAGGGCGAACCGCATCGGCAGCGCGCCGTCCACCACCGGCATCCCGTCGAGCAGGGCGTACGGCCCCGGGACGTCGGTCTTGGCACCGTTGACGACGATCCGTGGGCCGAGTGAGAGCCCTGCCATCAGCAGCGTCCCGGCGGCGCAGGCGACGACCACCGGTCGCCGGATCAACCAGGCGGTGGCGGCGACCGTGACCAGCACCAACGGCCAGCCGAGGAAGGTGTTGTACTCAGCCGGTCCGGTGGTCAGCTCGGCGGCGGCCGCCGAACCGGCCACTGACAGCTCGGACACCGCCGGCCAGCTGGCCAGATCAGCCGAGAAGTACGCCGGGTCGAACACGCCGTCGGAGACGCCCTGCGGCCCGGCGAACTGGAACCACAGCGGATACCCGAGCAGCAGCACGCCGACGGCCACGGCGACCAGCATCCCGGCGACGAAGTTCGGCAGGATCCGCCACGCGTACCGGGGTCTGGTCGCGGCGAACGCCGCCGCCATGATGATCAGCGTGACGGCGGTGAGGAAGAGCACCTCCTCGCCGACGAACACCTGGACCGCGACGACCACCCCGAGCCAGCCGCCGGAGGTGACGATCCGGCGGCGGTCGGGCCGACCTGCCGGCCCGAGGATCCGCCCGCCGGGTGTCGAACCGGTCGGGTCGGCGGCCCGCATGATCCGGATGAGCAGCCACACCATGACCGGGATCAGCCACAGCGCGGTCATGTGCAGGTGGCTGTTGCTCTGCGAGACCATGCCGGGGGCGAACCCGCAGAACGCGCCGCCGGTCGCCGCGGCCAGCCGGTGCGCGCCGAGGGGCCGGGCGAACAGGAAGTAGAACGCGATCGCGCTGGCGGCCAGGTTGCCGGCGACCAGCAGCGCGAAGCTCACCGGGGCGCCGAAGAGTACGGTGACCGGGGCCATCAGAAAGCCGAGCGCGATGACCGTCGTGTTGGCCATCAGGTTCACCCCCTCGGGGGCGTTCAGCCGGTCACTGAGCAGGCCGAAGTCGCCGAACAGGAGCCGCGCGTCGCTGGCCAGGAACCACTCGTACAGGGTCTGGTCCTCCGGGTTGAAGGCCAGCAGATGGGCACCGGGTGCGGGCCAGAGCTGGTGGGTCAGTAGGCCAGCGAACAGGACGAAGAGCAGGCACACCAGGGCGTCCACGCGGTGGCCGCGAGCCGCCGCGGCGATCCGGGACCACCGGGAGCCGGCCGTCGAGGGCCCGTCGGGCCGGGGCGGAACGGGGCCGGTGTCCTGCGCTGCGGTTGCTGAGCGGCTCACGGATCGCACCCTAGTGCCGTCGGCCGGCCGGGCTGCGTCCGGCTGGGCGCGACCCGCTACCGTGACATCTGCCGTCGCGTACCAGCGCGTGGCGTGTCGGCGATCGGTCCGACCGGGCGCAGCCCGGCCGACCCGCCGGCCCGGGTGGTGGAATGGCAGACACGGCTGCCTTAAAAGCGGCTGCTGAAAAGCGTGCGGGTTCGATTCCCGCCCCGGGTACCTCGGCGTCACCTGGTGCCCTTCGAGGCCCGGTGCCACCGGCCGGAGCCCGCCGGCGGCCGGCGGTACCTGCACAGTGTCGATCGAGCCGTCTACCCTTGACTCACACCATCGTGTGACAACCCCCTGAGGGAGGCTGGACAGTGAAGACATCCAACCCGGTCCTGGCCCGGCTCGGCCAGGCGGCCGAGCGGGAGCGGGCCACCGGGTACGCCCCTGCCGGTCCCTACGGGCAGCCCGGCACCGGGCAGCCATATCCGACGCAGGCCGGGCACCCGGCCGCGCCACCCACCGTCGCGCCGATGACGGTCGACGACGTCGTCGTCAAGACCGTCACCCTGCTCGGCATCACCGGGCTGTCCGCGGCGGCGGCCTGGGTACTGGTCCCCGACTCGCTGCTGTTCGGCGCCTGGATCGGCGCCGCGATCGTCGGTCTGGTACTGGGGCTGGTCATCTCGTTCTCCCGGGTCGCGAACCCGGCGCTGGTGGTCACCTACGCCGTCGTCGAAGGTGTCTTCGTCGGCCTGGTCAGCAAGTTCTTCGAGGTGGTCGCCGGCTACCAGGGCATCGTCCTGCAGGCGGTGGTAGCCACCTTCGGTGTCTTCTTCCTGATGGCCGCCCTCTACAAGATGAAGGTCATCCGGGCCACCCCGAAGTTCACCCGTGGCCTGATCGCCGCGATGGTCGGTGTCTTCGCGGTCATGATGATCAACCTGGTGTTGTCGCTCTTCGGCGTCGACACCGGGCTGCGTAGTGGCGGTCCGGTCGCCATCATCTTCAGCCTCATCTGCATCGTGATCGCCTCGCTGAGCTTCGTGTTGAGCTTCCACGAGGTCGAGGAGGGCGTCCGGCTCGGCCTGCCGCAGCGCTACTCCTGGACCGCGGCGTTCGGCATCCTGGTCAGCCTGATCTGGCTCTACATCGAGATCCTGCGCCTGCTCAGCTTCTTGCAGGGCGACGACTGACCGTCCGTCCGCGCCGCGCCGTACTGTCGGCGCGGCGCGGTGCGTCGTCGCCGGCACTACACTGCGGCGGTGGCCGCAGCGCACCTGACCCGCCTGGTCGACCTCCTGGTCCGGCAGGTGGCCCACTGGGAACAGCCCCGATGGGCGGCGGGTGACGGCCATCGAGCGGACGATTTCCACGACCTGGTGCAGTACCTTGCCGACTTGGGCGCGGTCGCCGAAGGGCGGCCCGGCCGGCAGGTACCCCGGCTGAGCCGGGACACCGCGCTGCCCGACCAGTTGCGGGTGGTCGCCGCCGACCTGATCCAGGTGGCACCCGACCCCGCAGTGCTGGAATCGGCGGCGGCTGCGGCGCGGCGGCTGCGCAGCCGGCTCGAAACGCCCTGACCCGCCACCGGGGCACCGGCAACGCGCGGCCCGACCGGCACCTGGCCCGGGCCGGTGCGGGGTGCGGTCAGTGGTACGTGGTGGGTCAGCGGTGCGGGGCGGTGTTCGCCGCCGCGAGTACCGCCGGAAGCAGCGCGTGCGCCCAGATGCGGTACCCGTCGGCTGACGGATGGTAGCCGTCATGGCAGTAGGTGTTGGGGTCGGCACGAAACACCGCCCCGGTCTCGCTGGCCAGGTCGACCACCCTGGCGCCGGCGTCCCGGCCGGCGCGGGCCTGGGCCCGGGCGGTCCGCCGCCCGAGCAGCCCGGCGAGCTGACGCAGCGGCGGCGCGATCGCCCGGGCAGCGCCGAGATCCGGGCAGGTGCCGACCACCACCTCCGTCCCGGCGCCGCGCAGCCGGCGTACCGCCGCGGCGAGATGAACCGCCGACTCGCCGGGCCGACGCAGCGCGGTCGCGTCGTTGGTGCCGATCAGAACGACCGCCACGTCCGGTCGTTCGCCCAGCAGCGCCCGGGCGACCTGGGTGGCCAGGTCCCGTGAACGGGAGCCGGCCACACCGACGCTGGACAGCAGGACCCGGCGCCCGGTGACCGCCGAACCGCCCTCGTACTCGGCGAGCAGCCGGGCCAACTGGCCGCCGACCGTGTCGGCCACCCGGTCCACCCCCACGCCGAGGGTCACCGAATCGCCGAGCAGCACCAGCCGCAGCGGCGCGCCGCCGGCTGGACCGAGCGCCACTCGTACGGCCAGCCCCAGCTCCGGCTGGGCGTACCGGCGGTGCCGGGCCAGCATCGCCTCCCCGACCAGCAGCGCGGCGCTGCCCACCGCACCGGCGACGACCGCGGCGGCGGTGACCTGGCCCATCCGTACAGCGATGTTTCTCGACGTCACGGCGGTCACCTTCCGTCGGTACGGTTGCGGTCGGGCACGGTCAGTCCTGCGGTCCGGCGGTGGACAGGCCCACCCGCTGATCGGAGGATACGGCCGACTCGCGGTGGTCGCCGTCCCGATCGCCGCCCGGTGGACCGAACAACCGGTTGAGCGCGGCGGCCTGCCAGGATCGGCCGGCGAACCTCGGCCGACGGCGCAGCCGGGCCCAGCGGCCGGCCGGACCGCGTTCCCGGCCGGCCACCCGGGTGCCGCGGACCTCGGTGCCGGCGTGGCGGACGGCCTCGTGGGCGGCCTGGGGCAGCGTCCGCACCTTCTCCCGGCCGGCGACGACACCACGCGAGGCGGTGCTGGCGCCGAGCGCGCCGAGCGCCGCCGGCAGCAGGACGGCGGCGGCCATGGCGTATCCCTCGGCCGAGGGGTGGAACCGGTCCCAGGAGTAGAGCCGGCCCGGCTCGGCGGCGAACCGTGGACCGAGCAGGTCGCCGAGGGAGACCGTCCAGCCGCCGGCCTCGACCACCGCGACGGTCTGCGCCGCGGCGAGTTGTCGGCTCCAGCGACGGGCCAGCCAGCGCAGCGGCGGTTTGATCGGCTTGATCGCGCCCAGATCCGGGCAGGTGCCGACGACCACCTCGGCCCCGGCCGCGCGCAGTTGCCGTACCGCGTCGACGAGGTGCCCGACCGCGACCTCCGGTGGGGTGCGGTGGGTGACGTCGTTGCCGCCGATCAGGATGACCGCGAGGTCCGGTCGCAGCTCCAGCGCCGCCTCCACCTGCGGGACCAAACCGACCGACCGGGCACCCACCACCGCCAGCCGGTGCAGCCGGACCGGCCGCAGCTGCCGGCGGGAGATGCCGGTGGCCAGCAGCGCGCCGGGGGTCTCCCGGGGGCGGTGCACGCCGTAGCCGGCGGCCGACGAGTCACCGAGCACCACCAGGGTCAGCGGCGGTCCGGGCAGCCGGGAACCGTACACCCCGTCGCCGCGTGGCGGCGGTGCCTCGGCCAGCGGGATGATCCGCCGGGCCTGCTTGGCCTGCCCGTAGAGGGTGCCGGCGGTGGCCGCCGCGGCCGCCGCGGCGGCACCGGCTCCGAACGCCGCCAACCGGACGGCCCGCATCGCCACGGTCCGGTCGGCCGGACGTCTCCCCGCGCCACCCGTGCCCATCGCGCCCCCCCGACTGCGATCCGCTGCTGCCGTCGTGCTAGGTCCTTCGAGATTATCTCGGTACGCGGCGCCGGGCTCGGCTCGATTCTGGGCCGGGTCCACCGGCCCGGGGACGCGTGTCCGGCGACAGTTGCCGATCCCGGGCATCATGGAGGGCAGGGCACCACAGGTCGGCGACCGGGTACGGTCGGCGGCCGGTGGGCACACAGACATCCGGCAGGCCCGGTGACGAGGAGGTGGCCGCGATGGCCAGGACACTCAAGCGGGCGGCGGCGTTCGCGGCGCTGGGGCGGGCGCTGACCGCGGGCGCCCGCGGCGGTCCCTCACTGGGGCGGCGGTTGGCGGCGCTGCCCCGGATGATCCGGGCCACGATGCGCGGCGACTACGACGGCGGCCTGCGGCTGGCGTTGATGACCGCGGCCGTGGCCTACGTCGCCTCCCCGTTCGACCTGGTGCCGGAGGCGATGCTGCTGATGCTCGGCATCGTCGACGACGCGCTCGTGGTGACCTGGCTCGCTGGCAGCGTGCTCGCCGAGACCGAACGCTTCTTGGACTGGGAGGCCCGGCGCGAGTCGGTCGTGCCCGGTCAGGTGGTCAGCTGACCGGCCGGCGTCCGACCGGCCCGCGCCGCTCGCTGTCGCTGACCGAGGTGCCCGGGCACCAGTAGGCTGATCGCGACATACTCCACCGCCGGCAGCGGGCTGTTGTCGGCTGACGACCTCAACCCGACGATGGCGCCTCGCCGGCGTCAGCAGAAGGGCACAACGAGGTGCGTTACCACGACAGCGTTGTCGATCTCATCGGCGACACCCCGCTGGTGCGGCTGCGCAACGTCACCGCGGGGATCTCCGCGACGGTGCTGGCCAAGGTCGAGTACTTCAACCCGGGCGGCTCGGTGAAGGACCGGATCGCGCTGCGGATGGTCGAGGCCGCCGAAGAGGCCGGGCTGCTCCGGCCCGGCGGCACGATCGTCGAGCCGACCAGTGGAAACACCGGCGTCGGTCTGGCGCTGGTCGCGCAGCTGCGCGGCTATTCGTGTGTCTTCGTCTGCCCCGACAAGGTCAGCGAGGACAAGCAGAACGTGCTCCGGGCGTACGGCGCCGAGGTCGTCGTCTGTCCGACGGCGGTTGCGCCGGAGGACCCCCGCTCCTACTACCAGGTGTCCGACCGACTGGCGGCGGAGATTCCCGGCGCGTGGAAGCCGGACCAGTACGCGAACCCGGCGAATCCGCAGTCGCACTACGAGGGCACCGGGCCGGAGCTGTGGACACAGACCGAGGGACGGATCACCCATTTCGTCGCCGGGGTGGGCACCGGAGGGACCATCTCCGGGGTGGGCCGCTACCTGAAGGAGGTGTCCGGCGGCGCGGTGCGGGTGGTCGGCGCCGACCCGGAGGGCTCGGTCTACTCGGGCGGTTCAGGGCGGCCGTACCTGGTCGAAGGGGTGGGGGAGGACTTCTGGCCGCAGACCTACGACCGGTCGGTCTGCGACGAGATCGTGGAGGTCTCCGACCAGGAGTCGTTCGAGTTGACCCGCCGGCTGGCCCGGGAGGAAGGGCTGCTGGTCGGTGGCTCGTGTGGGATGGCGGTCGCGGCGGCGTTGCGGGTGGCCCGCCGGGCCGGGCCGGACGACGTGGTGGTGGTGCTGCTGCCGGACGGCGGACGCGGCTATCTGTCGAAGATCTTCAACGACGAGTGGATGGCCCGGTACGGGTTCCTGGGGGTCGAGGCGGCGGAACCGACCGTCGGCGACGTGCTGGCGGCGAAGCCGGGTGGCCTGCCGGAGCTGGTGCACGTGCACCCGACCGAAACGATCCGCGACGCGGTCGACTACATGCGCGAGTACGGCATCTCGCAGCTGCCGGTGCTCAAGGCGGAGCCGCCGGTGGTGACCGGCGAGGTGGCCGGGTCGATCGCCGAACGGGATCTGCTGGACGCGCTGTTCAGCGGCAAGGCGCAGCTGCACGACACGATTGAGCGGCACATGGCCGAGCCGCTGCCCATGGTGGGCGGTGGCCAGCCGGTACGCGATGCGGTGGCGTTGCTGGCCGGCACCGACGCGGCCCTGGTGCTGGTCGACGGCAAACCACGTGGGGTGATCACCCGCCAGGACCTGCTGGCGCATCTAGGAAAGTCTGGCCGATAGTCGCACAGTGTGTCCGGTTGATCGCTGGTGGCTGGGGTTGACTAGGGCCATGGAAGCGCTGCCCCGGCACGGTCCGCCACCGGGGCAGGCGACCATGGTGCTTCACCACTGCGGTGACCCCGGGCGCCCGCCAGCATCCCGGGGTCCCGCACTGTTGCCCGCCCACACCGATCAACCGGCACGCCTCCGCCGGTTGAGCGCCTTCGGCCAGGCGTTTTCCCCCGGTTAGGGCGGGCAGTGCTGGGCGAGAGTGCGGGGCTGGACGGAACCCCCGCAGCAGCGGTCCCGTACTCTCGCCCGGCCGTCAGCAGCGGCGGCGCGGCGGTCAGCCCTGTGCGGCGGCCGGTGTCGCCGGCTCAGCTGCGGCGACCGTGAGATCGCGCGCATAGCGCAACTGCGGAGTCGGCACCGGCCCGAGCCAGCCGTCCCGGCGGACCCCGTCCGGGTGCCAGCCGCCCGCTTCGTAGAAGTCCCGGGCCCGGTGGTTGGCCGCGTACACCCAGAGCGCCGCGCGACGGCACCGGCGTTCGCGCATCGTGTCGAGCGCGTCGCGGATCAACGCCCGGCCGACGCCGCGGCCCTGGTGCCCGGGATCGACGTGGATCGCGTACAGCTCACCGGTGGCCGGCTCGCCGTCCTCGTGCGGCCCGACGTAGGTGAACCCAATCAGCCGCCCCTGGTGTTCGGCGACCGTCAGCCGATGCGTGTCGCGTTCGTGGCTCCACCGCTCGACCCACCACCGCGCCGTGACGTCGGCGCCGTAGGTTTCCAGCGCGTCATCCGGCACGATGCCCTGGTACGCGCTGAGCCGGGACCGGTGGTGCAGGTGACCGACCGGGGCGATGTCGTCGAGGATGGCCGTGCGCAGGGTGACCGCCACCCGGCCGAGCCTACCGGCATGAAACGACCCCCGGGGCTTCCGCGTCTTCGACGCGGACCGGCTGGACTGGGCCGGCACCCCGGGGGTCGGGTGGCTGTCGTGGATTCGCCGCACCGCTGCCACACGGTCTCGACGATCGGAGCTGTCGAGGACAGCGGCTAGCGGGCAGCCACCTCACGAGTCCTATAGCTATACAACGCTGGACCACCTCCTTTCCCGTGTACGGCCACGCTAGCCGGCGGCTACGGCGGCCGGCAACGATTTTTGCCGCCGACCCGGGCGACCGCGTGGACCTGCCTGGCCGGGCGACGGTGTCGACCTGGCCTGACCGGGCCGGTGACATCGACCGGAGATGACGAATAGTTACCTTGTACTTACTTTGAGTGGTTGATGACAATGATTGATTATGGTCTTAGCCCCGGATGGCTTCGGGTATCACCCCACTGGAGATCGGATGAAGTCGGCCCGAACTTGTCCAGCACGGCCGACATCTGCCATCGTCTTTGCCGGATGGTGTACTTGACCCCAGATCGTTGGTGTACATGGTGGCCGGTCGCTGGCATGCTGGTCGATGGGCCGCGAGGTCGGCGGGCTGTTACGCCGAATCGGTGTAGGTTCGGTCCAACGCGTCCACGCGCCATCCCCGCGGCCTCTGGTCAAGAGCGTCAGGGGCAGTCGAAAGTCAGGAAAGCGCGGCTGAGTTTTCAGCAGGTCTTCAATACACGTGGGCAGGCGGAATATGAGCGATACGGGTGAGACCCTGAGGAAGGCCCGGGAATCCGCTGGTGTCAGCCTGGCGAAAATGGCCGCGCTGAGCCACTTCAGCAAGGGTCACCTGTCGAACGTCGAGGCGGGGCGGCGGACAGCGACGGCCGACGTGGTGACCGCCTACGAGCAGGTCTTGGGGGACCATATGCAACGTCGGGGCCTGATCACCGGGCTCGCCGCCGCGGTGGTGGCACCGGCCGCCGTCTCCGAGTTGATCCACCGCGGCTTCACCGCGGCGCTCGGCGACCCGGCGGCCGAGGAACAGTGGCAGGAGCGGGCCGGCAATCTCGGCCGCGACTACATGTCCGTCGGCGCCGGTGAGCTGCAGGACCGGCTCGCGAGCGACCTCGTCGTGCTGCAGCAGCAACTCGGCTCCCCGGTGATGTGGGGACTGGCCGCCCGCTTCCTCAGCGTCTACGGCAAGACCACCGGGGAGGCGCAGGAAGCCGTCCGGTGGTACCGGCTGGCCGCGGTCAGCGCGGACCGCAGCGGCGACCGGAGCGTTCGGGTCTGGGTCCGGGGCCGCGCCGCGCTCGCCCTAGGCTACGAGGGCGCCGCCCTCGCGGTCGCGCAGGACCTGGCCGACCAGGCCCTCGCGTTGACCGACCGACCGTCGCTCGGGCGACTCAACGCGTTGATGGCCAAGGCGCACGTCGCCGGTGTCCGTGGCGACCGTACCGCCGCGCTGGTGCATCTGGACGCGGCCCGCCGGGTCTTCGACCAGACCGGTTCCGCCGAGCAGATCTCCGACTTCGCCGTGCCCGAGTGGCGGATGGCGATCTTCACCAGCATGCTGCTCGCCCGCCTCGGCGACCCGGCCGCGGTCGACGCCCAGGAGTGGGCAGACCGGACCCGGCCGGCCAGCCTGGCCCGGTTCGCCACCCACATCGAGCTGCACCGTGGGCTGATGCTGGTCAAGTCGGGCGACCGCGTCGAAGGGCTGCGGCACGCCCGATCGGCACTGGCGAGTCTGCCACCGGCCAAGCACAGCCAGTCGCTGCGGTTGATGCTGCGGGAGGTGGAGCGGGCCACCGCCTGATCGGCGACGGCCGGCTCCGGTTCAGTATCGGCGACGGCCGGCTCCGTCAGTCGGCGCTCCGGGCGACGCCCACCGGGCAGGTCATCCCGTTCGGCCCGTGGTTGCAGTAGCCGCCCGGGTTCTTGTGCAGGTACTGCTGGTGGTAATCCTCGGCGTAGTAGTACTCGCCGAGCGGCCGGATCTCCGTGGTGATCCCGTCCCGGCCGGCTGCGGCCACCACCGGAGCGAACGCCGTCCGGGAATCGGCGGCCTCGGTCGCCTGCTCGGCGTCGGTGGTGTAGATCGTCGACCGGTACTGCGTACCGACGTCGTTGCCCTGGCGCATGCCCTGCGTCGGGTCGTGGTTCTCCCAGAACACCTTCAGCAGGTCGGCGTAGCCGATCCGGGTCGGGTCGTAGGCCACCTGGACGACCTCGGCGTGCCCGGTCCCGCCGGAGCACACCTGCTCGTACGTGGGGTTCGGCGTCTCGCCGCCGGCGTACCCGACCGAGGTCGACACGACCCCGGGCAGTCGCCAGAACAGCCGCTCGGCCCCCCAGAAGCAGCCCATCCCGAAGACCGCCACCCGGGTGCCGGCCGGCCACGGGCCGGACAGCGGCGTACCAAGCACCGCGTGCCGGTCCGCCACCGGCATCGGCCGGTCCCGGCCAGGCAGGGCCTGCCCCGGTCCGGGCAGATTTGCTTTTATCGGTCGCAGGAACACCGTGCGACTCCTCTCGTTCGTGGCCTCTCGGACAACACCGCCGGGGGCCGGCTCGTTCCCGCCGGGGTACCCGCAGGTCGGGTGGGCATCCGTCCCACCGGCGGTGGCGCTCGGACCGATGGCCTAGCCTCGTGCCATGACATACGGGTTCGACACGGTCGCCATCCACGCCGGGCAGGAGCCGGAGGCCCGGACCGGAGCGGTCGTGCCGCCGATCCACCAGACCAGCACGTACGCCCAGGACGAGGTGGGTGTGCCCCGGTCGGGATACGAGTACAGCCGGTCGGCCAACCCGACCCGGGACGCGCTGCAGGAATGCCTGGCCGCGATCGAGGGAGGCCGGGCCGGGCTCGCCTTCGCCAGCGGTCTGGCGGCTGAGGACACGCTGCTGCGTACCGTCTGCCGGCCCGGCGACCACGTGATCATCCCGGACGACGCGTACGGCGGCACCTTCCGCCTGTTCGCCAAGGTCGCCGAACGCTGGGGACTGACCTGGACCGCCGCGCGGATCTCCGACGTCGACGCGGTCCGGGCCGCGGTACAACCCGGTCGTACCCGGATGATCTGGGCGGAAACCCCGACGAACCCGCTGCTCGGCATCGCCGACATCGCCGGGCTGGCCGCCCTGGCCCGCGACGTCGCGGCGCGGCTCGTGGTGGACAACACCTTCGCCTCGCCGTACCTGCAGCAGCCGCTGGCGCTCGGCGCCGACGTGGTGGTCCACTCCACCACCAAGTATCTCGGTGGACACTCCGACGTGGTCGGTGGCGCGCTGGTCACCGACGATCCGGAGCTCGCCGCCGAACTGGCCTTCCACCAGAACGCCATGGGCGCGGTGAACGGGCCCTTCGACGCCTGGCTCACCCTGCGCGGGATCAAGACCCTGGGCGTACGGATGGAACGGCACTGCGACAACGCCGAGCGGATCGTCGAATTCCTCGACCACCACCCGGCGGTACGCCAGGTGCTCTACCCCGGACACCGTGACCACCCCGGCCACGAGACAGCGGCCAAGCAGATGCGCCGGTTCGGTGGGATGGTCTCGTTCCGGGCGGCCGGTGGCGAGGCGGAAGCGGTGCGGATCTGCAATCGTGCCCGACTGTTCGTACTCGCCGAATCGCTCGGCGGGGTCGAATCGTTGATCGAACATCCTGGACGGATGACCCACGCGAGCGCCGCCGGCTCGCCTCTTGAAGTCCCCGGCGATCTCGTGCGACTGTCTGTCGGAATCGAAACCGTGGACGACCTGCTGGCCGACCTGGATCAGGCGCTCGGCTGAGGATCCGTCGGCGAGATCCGACGGGCGGGCCCATCCCGGGCCGGCCCGAC
Source organism: Micromonospora sp. LOL_021 (assembly GCF_048060215.1). Taxonomy (NCBI): domain Bacteria; kingdom Bacillati; phylum Actinomycetota; class Actinomycetes; order Micromonosporales; family Micromonosporaceae; genus Micromonospora; species Micromonospora sp. LOL_021. The sequence continues at coordinate 22,744 of NZ_JBHMIN010000015.1, forward strand.
ACCAGGCGGGTCCGGCGACGGGTCCGCACAGCGACGCGAACCGCGTACCGGCTGCCTGGAGGTGCCGTGCACGACATCGTACCGACCTGGGTCGGGACCACCGCCCGGCAGATCGCCCGGGCCGTACGCCGGGGAGACACCTCGGCGACCCGGGTCGTTGCCGACCATCTCGACCACATCGCCCGGGCCGACCCGGAGCTGTCCGCCTTCCGGGCGGTCCGTGGCGGCGAGGCCATCGTCGAAGCGGAGAAGGTCGACGAGCAGGAGGACCTGGCGAACCTGCCACTCGCCGGGGTGCCGGTGGCGATCAAGGAGAACACCCCGGTCGCCGGGCTGCCGACCTGGCGCGGATCGGCCGCCGCGCGGACCCCCGTGGCCGAACACGACCACGAGATCGTCCGCCGGATGCGCGGTGCCGGCGCGGTCGTCGTCGGGGTCACCCGGATGCCGGAGCTCGGGCTCTGGGCGACCACCGACGACGCCACGGCGACCAGCCGCAACCCCTGGCAGCTGGCGCGTACCCCGGGCGGTTCCTCCGGTGGCGCGGCGGCCGCGGTGGCCAGCGGCATGGTGCCGATCGCACACGGCAACGACGGATTCGGCTCGATCCGGATCCCGGCTGCCTGCTGCGGTCTGCTCGGGCTCAAACCGGGCCGCGACGTGGTTCCGCGACAGCTCGGCTCCGAGGACTGGTTCGGCCTCACCGAGCACGGCATCCTGACGACCTGCGTGGCGGACGCCGCGACCGGCTTCGCGGTGCTCGCCGGCCGGCGACCGGAGAAGCTGGTCCAGCCGGGCCGGCTGCGGGTGGCGGTCTCGCTCACCTCGCCGGTGGCCGGGCTGCGGGCCGACGCGGCCAACCGGGACGCGGTGGCGGCGACGTCGCGCCGGCTCACCGAGGCCGGTCACGACGTGGTAGGCACCGAACTGCGCTATCCGGCCTCGCTGGGGCTGCGCGGGCTGTCCACCTGGTTCGCCGCCGCGGCCGAGGACGCCGCCGCCGGCCGGTCCGGCGGCCGGGAACTGCAGCCACGGACCCGCCGGCACGTCGCGCTCGGCCGGTGGGCACAACGACGCGGGTACGTGCGGGAGGCCGACCGGACCGCCTGGCGGGACCGGATGACCGAATTCTTCACCGACCAGCGCGCCGACGTGCTGCTGACCCCGGCGCTGGCCAGCACCCCGCCGGCCGCGACCAGCTGGGCGCGCCGGTCCTGGGTGGCGAACATGTGGAGCTGCGTGCGGTACGCCCCGTACGCCGCGCCGTGGAACATGGCCGGACTGCCCGCGTTGGTGGTGCCGGCCGGGCTGCGCCCGGAAGGCCTGCCGGTCGGGGTCCAACTGGTCGGGCCGCCCGGCTCGGAGCTGCTGCTGCTCGCCGTGGCCGGCCAGCTGGAGATGATGGCGTCCTGGCCCCGGCACGCCCCGTCGTGGCCGAGAGTGGACAGTGCGGTATGACGGAACTGGTCGGACTGCCGGACGTCCTCGCCGCCCGGGACGTCCTGGCGGACGTGGTACGGGTGACTCCGCTGGAGCCGTCCCGCCCGTTGACCGCCCTGCTCGGCGGGCCGGTCTGGCTGAAGTGCGAGAATCTGCAGCGGGCCGGCTCCTACAAGGTGCGGGGCGCGTATCTGCGGCTCTCCCGGCTGACCGAGCAGCAGCGGCGGCGCGGGGTGGTCGCAGCCAGCGCCGGCAACCACGCCCAGGGCGTGGCACTCGCCGCCGGGCTGCTGGACATCGGCGCGACGGTGTTCATGCCGACCGGCGCGCCGTTGCCGAAGGTCGCCGCGACCAGAGGGTACGGTGCCCAGGTCGAGTTCGCCGGTACCACCGTGGACGAGGCGTTGGACGCGGCCCGGGAGTTCGCCGACCGTACCGGTGCGGTGCTTATCCACCCGTTCGACCATCCGGACGTCATCGCCGGTCAGGGCACCGTGGCGCTGGAGATCCTGGAGCAGTGCCCGGAGGTCACCACCATCGTCACTTCGGTGGGTGGCGGCGGGCTGATCTCCGGAATCGCGGTGGCGGTCAAGGCGCTGCGTCCGGACGTACGAGTGATCGGCGTGCAGGCGGACAGCGCGGCCGCGTACCCGCCGTCGCTGGCCGCCGGCGCCCCGGTGCGGTTGGCCGACTACCGTACGATCGCCGACGGCATCGCCGTGGGACGCCCTGGTGACCTGACGTTCGCGCACGTCAGCAAGTTGGTCGACGAGATCGTGACGGTCTCCGAGGAGGACCTGTCGCGGGCGCTGCTGATGCTGCTGGAGCGGGGCAAGCAGGTGGTCGAACCGGCCGGCTCGGCCGCGGTGGCGGCGCTGTTGTCCGGCGCGGTGCGGCCGACCACCCCGACGGTCGCGGTGCTCTCCGGCGGCAACATCGACCCGTTGCTGCTGTTGCGGGTGATCGAGTACGGCCTGGCCGCCGCCGGCCGGTACCTGCGGTTCACCGTGCGGTGCGGCGACCGGCCCGGCGAGCTGGCCGCGCTGCTGGTGCTGATCGCCGAGCAGCGGGCAAACGTGGTCGACGTCGATCATCAGCGGCGCAACCCGCACCTGCGGTTGGGTGAGGTCCAGGTCGGCCTGTCGGTGGAGACCCGCGGCCCGGAGCACTCGACCGAGCTGGTCGAGGTGCTCCGTGATCGCGGCTATCAGGTGGCGTTCGCCACCGCTGACTGAGCCATCTTCGCCGACTGACCCGCCGTCGCCGCTGCGGCAGCCGGGCTCAGCCGGCGAAGGGCTCGAACTTGTCGACAGTGACCTTGATGTCCGCGCCGCTCGGCGCGGTGTAGGTCACCGTCTGCCCCTGTCGGCTGCCCAGGATGGCCTGACCGAGCGCGGACTCCGGGCTGTAGACGGTCAGCTCGGTCGTCGAGGAGATCTCCCGGGAGCCGAGCAGGAAGGTCTCGGTGTCGGCGGGGTCGTCGTCAAAGTGGATCGTGACGACCGTGCCGGGCGCGACGCTGTCCGCGTTCGGTGCCTCGCCGACCTTGGCGGTACGCAGCAGCTCCTGCAGGTAGCGGATCCGGGCCTCCTGCTTGCCCTGCTCCTCGCGGGCGGCATGGTACCCGCCGTTTTCCCGTAGGTCGCCTTCCTCCCGACGGGCATTGATCTCGGCGGCCATCGCCGTCCGTCCGGCGATCAGCTCGTTGAGCTCGGCCTGGAGCCGGTCGTAAGCGTCCTGGGACAGCCAGGTGGTGGGCGCCTCGCGGTCGGTCGTGGACACAGACGATCTCCTTGTGGGCTTGCGGGCGGTCGAGGTCGAACTACCAACGTACCAGCGATCCGCACCGAGGTGCCGGGGTTGCAACGGCCCGGGTGTGCCGGCCGCCGGGTCGCCACCCCGCGCGGCGGGTGTGGCGAGGGTCACGGTCGGCTGGTCAGTCGGCGGGTCGGCAGCGCGGCACCTCGCCCAGGAACGCGACCCGTTCGGTGGCCAGCCGGTACGCGGTGCGGACGTGTCGTTCGCCCGGTTCGGCCCGGACGGTCACCTCGGACCGGCCCACCTCCGCGCCGTCCCGCGACCGGGCCCTGACCAGGCAGGTCGTCGCACCGCCGGGGGGGACCGTGACGGCGAAGTCGATGGTGATCCCGTCCTCGGTGGCCTCGGTGTAGGTGATCACCTCGGGCTGGTGCAGCGGGTCGCCGTAGAGCGTGTAGAGCCGGCCGGCGATCACCGTACCGACCAGCACCGCCACCGCCGTGAGCAGCGCGACGAGCCACGGCCGGCGCGCTCGGGGCGCGCGTCGCCGCCCGTACCGCCCGGGTGGGAACATGGCGGCGGTCGGTGCGGTTGTGGCGGACGTGTCGGTCACCCGGGACGGAACTCCTTGGCGGACGTGTCGGTGCGGTCGGCGAGAATGGTCGACGGGCCCATTGTCGCAGCCGGGCCCGGACGCCGCCGGCAGGGGATGTCAGGCACGGGATGAGGGAGCGTTTTCGTTGGCTGAGCAACTGCGTCTGATGGCGGTGCACGCCCATCCTGACGACGAGTCCAGCAAGGGTGCCGCGACGATGGCCAGGTACGTCGCGGAAGGTGCCCAGGTGCTGGTGGTGACCTGCACCGGCGGGGAGCGGGGCAGCGTGCTGAACCCGAAACTCGACCGGCCGGACGTGTGGGAGAACATCGCCGAGATCCGCCGGGCCGAGATGGACGCCGCCCGGGCGATCCTCGGCGTCGAGCAGGCCTGGTTGGGCTTCGTCGATTCGGGTCTGCCCGAGGGCGATCCGCTGCCGCCGCTGCCGGACGGGTGTTTCGCCTTGGAGCCGCTGGAGGAGGCGGCCGGGCCGTTGGTGCGGTTGATGCGGGAGTTCCGTCCGCACGTGGTGACCACCTACGACGAGGACGGCGGTTATCCGCATCCGGACCACATCATGTGCAACCGGGTCAGCGTCGCCGCGTTCGAGGCTGCCGGTGACCCGGCCCGCTACCCGGGTGTCGGTGGCGAGCCGTGGCAGCCGTTGAAGCTGTACTACTGCATGAGCTTCACCAGGGCGCGGATTCTCGCGCTGCACGAGGGGATGCTCGCGATCGGTCGGGAGTCGCCGTACCAGGAGTGGATGGACCGGTGGGAGGATCGCCCGGACAAGGGCGACCGGATCACCACCCGGGTCGACTGCGCCGACTACTTCCCGGTCCGCGACGACGCGCTGCGCGCGCACGCCACCCAGGTCGATCCGGACGGCTTCTGGTTCCAGGTGCCGATGGAGGTGCAGCGGCAGGCCTGGCCGACCGAGGATTTCGAGTTGGTCCGGTCGTTCGTCGAGAGCCCGAAGCCGGAATCCGACCTGTTTGCCGGGATTCGCGAGGGGCTCGGCCGATCCTGATCCGCCGGGCGTAACGTGTAGTCGACGTCAGCGACGCAGAGGGGTCCGATCGTGCTGAGTGCTGTCCATGTCCTGGCGGTGAACAACTTCGGGGACACCCGCAGCGGCGGTCTGGCCGGGCCGATGGGGCTGTTCCTGCTCCTGCTGCTCGCCGCCGCGACGGTGTTTCTGATCCGGAACATGAACGCCCGGCTGCGTCGGCTGCCCGAGCGGTTCGATGACCCGGGGCCGGGCAGCCGGTCGGCGTCGGCCGAACGCAATGTCCTTGATCCGACAGAAGGCGACTCGCGTCCAGGATCCCCTTTGTAACCGCTTACATGCGCTCTCACCAGGGACTTTTCTCCCCTCCAGTGGGCCTCAGCCGGTAAACCGGCCCAGTGGCCCCTGTTGCCGGAATCGGCTTTGGCTTAGCCTTCCGCCGGGGACCTTCAGTTCCTCCGACCGCGCGCGGAAAGGGGCGACCATGGATCGCACAGCTGTCGTCCCTGGTCGTACGGAACGGACGCGAGGGATGCTCATCATGGTCGGTCGTCCGCGCCGGGCCTCGGTCCACAGCCCAGCGGTCACCGGGAGTGACCCGTGACGCCGGCGCGGCCGGAACCGGCTGCGACCGCGCACGAAGCGACGACCGAAGCCCTGGACGGCGGGGGCCAGTGGCGGCTGCCTGTGTTCACCGTCGCCGTCGGTGTAGCCGCCGTCGCCACCATCGCCATCGGGCTGCTCACCGGGCCGGCTCCGCAGGCGTCGGCTCTCCCGGCCCCGGCCGGGTTCGCGATCGTCGCGGCACTGCTCGGCATCGCGCAACTCGCCCGACTGCGGTTCCGCATCGGCACCGGCACCGGCACGGTCAGCTTCACCTGGGGCGAGGCCGCCCTCATCGTCGGGCTCTACGTCCTTCCGGTCGGCTGGCTGCCGGCCGCCGCCGCCGTCGGCGTGGGCATCGCCTGGACCCTGCTGTCGCTCTTCTCCGAGTCCCGTACCGTGCCGGAGATACTCCGGGTCACCGCGTCGTTGACCGTCGCCGTCGCGGCGGCCGGCGTCGCCGCCCGGGCGGTCGCCGACCCGCACGCCCAGCAGCTCACCCCGCTGCTCGCCGCCGCCATGCTTCTCGGCGGACTGGTCTATCTACTGATCACCGCCGCCCTGGCCACGGTCGCCCTGGCGCTGCGGCACGGCCGGCCGTTCGGTGCCACCCTGCTACACGCGCTGCGCAACAAGCTGCTGATGTTCGTCGGCAACGTCCTGGTCGGGCTGGTCACGGTCGGGATGCTCGGCCACGATCCGCGCTGGCTGCTACTGCTGCCTCCGGTGCTGTGGCTGCTGCAGCAGACCTACGGACACCGGCTGCGGGTCGAGGACGAGCGTCGGGCCTGGCAGGAGTTCGCCCGGGCGACCCGGGCGCTCAACCAGCTCGACGAGCCGGCCGTCGTCGGCGCCGGAGTCGAAGGCGGGCTGGCCCTGTTCGGTGCCGAGCGGGTCGAGATCGACGTGCGGCAGGTCGACGGCAGGCTGTGGCGCTACGTCGGCGACGCCGACGGCGGGTTGCGCCGGTCGGAACCGCCGGCCGATCCCGTCGACCCCGTCGCGGCGGCTGAGGACGTCGCGGACGACGCCACCGACCAGATGCTCGTCCACCCGCTCACGGTCGGCCGGACCGGCGTCGGTGAGCTGCGGATCCACCTGCCGGCCAGCACCATGCCGAGGTCCCGGGACCGCAACGCGCTCTCCGCCTTCGGTGACGCGCTCGCCGCCGCCCTGCACGACGCGGCCACCGAGCGGGCACTGCGCCACCTCACCGACCGGACCATGCACCGGTCGATGCACGATCCGGTGACCGAGCTGCTCAACCGGGCGGCGCTGCTCACCAAGGGCGACGTCGCCCTGCACCGGCTGGAGCACGAGCACCCGATCGCTCTGCTGCTGCTCGACATCAAGGGCTTCAAAGAGGTCAACGACACCCTGGGCAACGCCGCCGGTGACGAGCTGCTGCAGTCCGCCGCTCGGCGGCTCAGCGACCGACTTCGCCCCGGCGAGCTGCTCGGCCGGCTCGGCAACGACGAGTTCGCCCTACTCCTGACGTCGCTGAGCCCGGCGGCCGCCGGTTGCGTCGAGCGGACCTCGCCGACCGGGGTGGCGATGCGCCGGGCCCGCGAGATCACCGCGATGCTGGCCGAGCCGACCGAGGTCGCCGGCGTGCGGATGTCGGTCGAAGGCGCGCTCGGCGTGGTGGTCGCCGGTGCCGGCACCGCCGACATGAACGAACTGCTCCGCCGGGCGAACATCGCGATGAGCCAGGCGAAGGCGATCGGCGGTAGCGTCGCCGGCTACGACAGCGCGAAGGACGCCGCCAACACCGACCAGTTGGCGCTGCTGGCCGAACTGCGCGCCGCGCTGGACGTCGACGACCAGCTCGAACTGGCCCTGCAGCCGGCGGTCGACCTCGCCACCGGCGGGCCGACCGGGGTGGAGGCGCTGATCCGGTGGCGGCATCCGCGCCGTGGCCGGCTCACCCCGGTCCACTTCGTCAGAGCGGTCGAGGGCAGTGAACTGCTCGCCCCGTTCACCCGGTACGTCGTCGACCGGGCGCTGTCGGCCGCCGCCGAGTGGGCGGCGCACGGCATCGACGTACCGATCTCGGTCAACATCTCGGCCCGGAGCTTGCTCGACCCGCAGCTGCCGGCCGAGATCGGCGAGCTGCTGCGCCGCCACCAGGTCCCGGCCCACCGGTTGGTGCTGGAGATCACCGAGACGGTGGTGATGAGCGAGTTGGAAATCATCGACGAGGTGCTGGCCAGCCTCCGGGAAATGGGCGTCCAGCTCGCCGTCGACGACTTCGGCACCGGGTTCTCCTCGCTGGCCTTCCTGACCCGGGTCACCGTCGACGAGCTGAAGGTCGACCGGTCGTTCGTGGTCCGGATGGCCGACTCGCCACGCGACGCCGCCATCGTGCGGCACACCGTCCGGCTGGGCCGCGAGATGGGCCTGCGGGTGGTCGCCGAGGGGGTGGAAACCGCCGACCAGCGGGCCACCCTGGCCGCCCTCGGCTGCGCCGCCGCGCAGGGCTACCACTTCTTCAAGCCGATGCCCGCCGACAAGGTGCTCGCGGTGCTCCGGTCCCTGGCGGACTCCGCACAGGCCCAGATCTACCCGCTGCGCGCGGACGGTGCGTCATGACCACCCGGGACTGGCTGGTCTTCGACTACGGCCAGGTCATCTCGCTGCCGCAGCCGCCGGCCGCGGTGGCCGCCATGGCCCAGCTGGCCGGGCTGCCGCAGGCCACCTTCGACGAGGGGTACTGGCGGCACCGGGACGCCTACGACGCCGGCTGGCCGGCCGACCGCTACTGGAGCCAGGTGGTCGGTCGGCCGCTGTCCGCCGACGATCCGCTCGTGGCCGCACTGGACCGGGCCGACGTCGCCAGCTGGTCGCAGCTGAATCCGCGTACCGTCGAGCTCGTCACCGACCTGGCCGCCGACGGACACGGACTGGCGCTGTTGTCCAACGCCCCCGAGTCCATCGCGACGGCGATCGACGCGGCCGACTGGGCGGGGGTGTTCCACCACCGGCTGTTCAGCTGCCGGCTGGCGCTGATCAAACCCGATCCGGCGATCTTCGCGGCGCTGCTGCACCGGCTCGGCGCGCCTGCCGACCGGGTCACCTTCATCGACGATCGGCCGGAGAACGTGCAGGCCGCCGCTGAGGCGGGCCTCACCGCGCTGCGCTACCCGGACGTTCCGGTGCCGACCCGGCGGTGAGCCGCCCACCGCCTGGCTATGGTCGAAACGTGCGGCCCCACACCATCGGGGTCGTGCCACGACCCCAAGGAGCGACCAGCGTGAACCGGCTCGGTGAGGCGACCAGCCCGTACCTGCAGCAGCATGCCGACAACCCGGTCGACTGGTGGCCGTGGTGCCCGGAGGCGTTCGACGAGGCCCGCCGCCGGGACGTGCCGGTGCTGATCTCGGTCGGGTACGCGGCCTGCCACTGGTGCCACGTGATGGCGCACGAGTCGTTCGAGGACGACGCGGTCGGGCAGCTGATCAACGACAACTTCGTCGCGATCAAAGCGGACCGGGAGGAACGTCCCGACGTGGACGCGGTCTACCTGGCCGCGACCCAGGCGATGACCGGTCAGGGCGGCTGGCCGATGACGGTGTTCGCCACCGCCGACGGCACCCCGTTCTTCTGCGGGACCTACTTCCCGCAGGCGAACTTCGTCCGACTGCTCCAGTCGGTCGGTGCCGCCTGGCGCGACCAGCGAGACGCCGTACTGCGTCAGGGGGCTGCGGTCGCCGAGGCGGTCGGCGGGGCGCAGGCGGTCGGCGGGGCGACCACGCCGTTGACCGCCGACCTGCTCGACGCCGCCGCGGTGACGCTGGGCAAGGAGTACGACCCGACGCACGGCGGGTTCGGCGGGGCGCCGAAGTTCCCCCCGCATCTCAGCCTGCTCTTTCTGCTGCGGCATCATCAGCGCACCGGCTCCGCCGACAGCCTCGAGATCGTCCAGCACACCTGCGAGGCGATGGCCCGGGGCGGTATCTACGACCAACTCGCCGGGGGCTTCGCCCGGTACGCGGTGGACGGCACCTGGACCGTGCCGCACTTCGAGAAGATGCTCTACGACAACGCGCTGCTGCTGCGGGTCTACACGCTGCTGTGGCGGCTCACCGGCGACCGGATGGCCGGCCGGATCGCCCGAGAGACGGTCCGCTTCCTCGCCGAGGCGCTCGCCGTACCCGGTGGTGGATTCGCCTCCGCGTTGGACGCCGACACCGGCGGGGTCGAAGGTGCCAGCTACGTGTGGACCCCGCAGCAGCTGGTCGAGGTCCTCGGCGAGGCCGACGGCCGGTGGGCGGCCGACCTGTACGGGGTGACCGGCGACGGCAGCTTCGAACACGGCACCAGCGTGCTGCGGCTGGCCCGCGACGTCGACGACACGCCGCCGGAGCAGCTGGACCGGGTTCGGGCGGCGCTGCGCCGGGCCCGGTCGGCCCGGCCGCAGCCGGCCCGGGACGACAAGGTCGTGACCGCCTGGAACGGCCTGGCCGTCACCGCACTGGTCGAGTTCGCCACCACCGCAGGCGCCCTGACCGCCGGCACCGACGCCCTGACCGGCACCGCAGACGGCACCGACGGTGACGTCGAGCTGGCGGCCGAGTTGGCGATCGCGACCGGAGCGCATCTGGCCCGTACCCACCTGGTCGGCGGACGGCTGCGCCGGGTCTCCCGGGACGGTCTGGTCGGCGCGCCCGACGGGGTGCTGGAGGACTACGGCTGCCTCGCCGAGGCGTTCTGCTCGCTGCACCAGCTCACCGGGGAACGCCGATGGCTGGACCTCGCCGGCGAGCTGCTGGACGTCGCGTTGGCCCGGTTCGCCGCCGACAACGGCGGCTTCTACGACACCGCCGACGACGCCGAACAGCTGGTCGCCCGTCCGGCGGACCCGACCGACAACGCCACCGCGTCCGGGCTTTCGGCCACCGCCGCCGCGCTCACCGGGTACGCGGCGCTGCGCGGCGCTCCGCAGTACCGGGCCGCCGCCGAAGCCGCGCTGGCCACCGTCGCGCCGGTGGTCGCCCGGCACGCCCGGTTCACCGGCTACGCCGCCGCCATCGGTGAGGCGCTGCTGTCCGGTCCGTACGAGATCGCCGTGGTCACCGAGGACCCGACCGGTGATCCGCTGCTGCGTGCGGCGCGGCGGCACGCGCCGCCCGGCGCGGTGGTGGTCGCCGGCCGTCCCGATCAGGCCGGCGTACCGCTGCTGGCGGACCGGCCGATGATCAGCGGGGCGTCGACCGCGTACGTCTGCCGGGGCTTCGTCTGCGACCGGCCGGCCACCTCCGTCGCGGACCTGGTCGCGCAGCTGAGTTAGGCTGTCGCCGCCATGGATACCCGTACCGGACTGCCTGTCGTCGGCATGGTGGGTGGTGGGCAGCTCGCCCGGATGACCCACCAGGCCGCGATCGCGCTCGGCCAGTCGCTGCGCGTGCTGGCCCGTACGCCGGAGGACGGCGCCGCCCTGGTCGCCGCAGACGTGCAGTACGGCGAGCACACCGACCTCGCCGCGCTGCGTACCTTCGCCAAAGGCTGCGACGTGGTCACCTTCGACCACGAGCAGGTGCCGGGCGAGCACATCCGGGCGCTGGCCGCCGACGGCGTGCGCCTTTACCCGGGCGCCGACGCGCTGCGCTGCGCCCAGGACAAGGCGGTGATGCGGCAGCGGCTGACCGAGCTGGGTGCCCCGGTGCCCCGCTGGCAGCGGATCGGCTCGGTCGACGAGCTGGCCGCGTTCGGCGCCGAGGTCGGCTGGCCGGTGGTGGTCAAGGCCGCACGCGGCGGCTACGACGGCCGCGGGGTGTGGTTGCTGGACACACCGGACGAGCTGGCAGCCGTCGGCCTCGAACCGGCCGACCCGGCGGTGGAGCTGATCGCCGAGGAGCGGGTGAAGCTGGTCCGCGAGCTGGCGGTGCAGGTGGCCCGCTCGCCCTTCGGCCAGCTGGCGGTCTACCCGGTGGTGGAGACCGTGCAGCGGGACGGCATCTGCGTCGAGGTGCTGGCACCCGCTCCGGCCCTGCCGCAGTCGCGCGCTCTGGCGGCCCAGCAGTTGGCCATCGACCTGGCCAGCGCGCTCGACGTGGTCGGGCTGCTGGCGGTGGAGTTGTTCGAGGTGCCCGGTGGCGGTGGCCTGGTGGTCAACGAGCTGGCGATGCGGCCGCACAATTCCGGCCACTGGACGATCGAAGGGGCGCGTACCTCCCAGTTCGAGCAGCATCTGCGGGCGGTCCTGGACTATCCGATGGGTGACACCGGGCTGACCGCCCCGGCGGTGGTGATGGCGAACGTGCTGGGCGGCGCGGACGGCGGGATGGGCATCGACGAGCGGCTGCACCACCTGTTCGCGACCGACCCCGGTGCCAAGGTCCACCTGTACGGAAAACAGGTGCGGCCGGGCCGCAAGATCGGCCACGTGACGGTGCTCGGCGAGGATCTCGCCGACGTACGCAACCGGGCCGCCCGGGCCGCCCGCTGGCTACAGGAGGGGCGATGATCGGCGTCATCATGGGCAGCGACTCGGACTGGCCGACGATGCGGGCCGCCGCCGAGGCCCTCGCCGAGTTCGACGTCGAGCACGAGGTACGGGTGATTTCGGCGCACCGCACCCCGCACGGCATGCTCGACTATGCCGGCACCGCAGCCGACCGGGGCGTCCAGGTGATCATCGCCGGGGCGGGCGGCGCGGCGCACCTACCGGGCATGGTCGCCTCGGCGACCCCGCTGCCGGTGATCGGGGTGCCGGTGCCGTTGAAGTATCTGGACGGGATGGACTCGCTGCTGTCGATCGCGCAGATGCCGGCGGGCGTGCCGGTGGCCACGGTGTCGATCGGTGGCGCCCGCAACGCCGGTCTGCTGGCGGTGCGGATCCTCGCCGCCACCGACCCGGGACTGCGCGCCCGGATGCTCGCCTACCAGCAGGAGCTGGTCGAGCTGGTCGCCGCGAAGGACGCCGCGCTGCAGGCGTCGCGCGGCACGGCGTAGCCCTGGCTCTGTTTCCCCCGGCCCCTTGCGGGAACAGCCGTCAGCGCATGCCGCGCAGTGCGCCGCGTACCCGCTCCTGGGTCTGCCGGCGCCACTCGCTGCTGGCCCCGAGCGCCAGCAGGACCAGACCGACCGGGATCAGCACCAGCCACGGCCCGAAGAAGGTCAACGCGTGCAACGCGGTCACCGCGCTGACCACCGTACCGACCACTACCGGGGCCTGCTGCTGACTCATTGCCCCGACCAGCAGGGTGCCGACCGCACCGAGCAGCAACAGGACCTGCCGGAAACTGTTCTCCCCGGAGCTGATCACCAGCACCAGAGTGGGCAGGAACGCTGCGGCCAGTGCCGGCCCGTACGCCGTCCAGCTGCTCAGGTCCGGCCGGTGCCGCAACTCCAGGACCCCGACCAGCAGCGCGAGGACGGCGAACGGCAAGGTGTACGCCTCGGTGAGCGCCACGTCGGTGATCCGCATCAGCATCCACCAGGCGGTGATCTCGCAGCCGACCGCCAGCCAGAACAGCACCCGGCGCTCCATCGCGCGGCGGCCCGGCCGGGTGGCCGTCACGCCGAGCACGGCACCCCAGGCGGCCAGCAGCCCGGCCAGATGCGCGGCCGAGTCGTACGCCAGGGCCAGTGCGAGCAGTGCGGCTGCGTAGCTGCTCCACTCGACCACCGCCGCCTCGCGTACCGCCTCGGGGTGGCTGAGCCGGGGCAGCCGGGTCGCGGACAGCAGCAGGCCGGCACCGACGGCGAGTACGCCGAACGCCGACCAGCTCGGCGGAAGGCCGGCGACGAGGCCCATGGTCAGCACGAACATCTGCGCCATCACCGAGGCGAACAGCCAGCCGAGGATCCGGGCCGGCTGGCTGCGTCCGGCGTACGCGGCGACCGCTCCGACGCAGACCGAGCTGCCGAGGGTGAAGACGGTCAGTTGATCGTTGGCCAGCGCGCCGGCGAGCCCGGCGCCACCGGCGGCGAGGCCGATCAGGAACAGCAGCCGGCGGGCTATGCGCAGTGGCCGGTGCCGTTCGGTGTCCGGCGGCGGTTCGGTCAACGCCAGTCCGACCATGGCGACCGCGAAGACCAGCAGCGCCGCCATGGTTCCGGCCGGCCAGCCGACGCCGAACGACATCGGGGTGATCAGCAGGGTGATCGCCACGCCGGGCAGTACCACCGGAACCGCCTGGCCCGGCTGGCCGGTGTTGAACCCGGTCGCAGCCAGCGCCGCCGCGACGGTGAGCAGCAGCGCGGCGAGCACGTTGGTCGGGTCCACAGCGGCGGCCGGCGGATCGAGCAGCCCGGCCGGTGGTCCCTGCCAGATCGCGGCCAGGGTGCGGTACGGCTCGACCAGCGCGGCGGTCAGCGTCGGCGCCACCGCAGCGACGGCCAGCGCGGTGGGCAGCGCGGCGGCCGCCAACGCACCCTTCACCGGGCTGATCGCCCACTCCTGGCCAATCTCCAGCGGCCCCGGCTGGCTCCACCGGCCGCCGAGCCCGGACCATCGGCGACTCGGCCGGGACAGGTCCACCGGCGGTGGGGTGGCTGCCCGGAGCAGTTCGGCGAGTACGCCGAGCAACGCGGCACCGGCGGCGTACATGCCGGTCGGCAGGTCGGTCGGGAGCGAGGCGAGGGCGGTGACCGTCGCGCCGGCGGCCAACCCGACGGTGGCATACGGCAGGTAGTGCGGCACCCGGCGGCGGACCATGGCCAGCACCGCGACGCCGAGCGCCGAGGCGGCCAACGCCCCGGTCAGCACGATCTCCGTGGTCCAGACGAGCGCGGCAGCCAGCGCAGCGACCGCTCCGGGCAGGGCCAGCAGCGCGGCGCCGGTCGCCGCGCCACCGATCTTCGCCAGGTGCGCCGGCATCGACTCCTGGTCGGGGACGGGCTGTCCGGTTCCTGTCTGGTCGGCCTGAGCGGCGGCCTGGTCGGCCAGCGTCACGGTGGCGATGACCCGGGCGAGTACCGCCACCACCACGCAGGTCAGCACCACGACACCGAGCGCGGCGGCGGTGGTCCACGGACGGACCAGGCTGGCACCGATGGCGTACAGGGCGACCGCCACGGCGACGCCGGCTCGGGCGGTGGCCGCCTGTGGATCGGTGGCGGCCACCGAGACGATCCCGTACCCGATCGCGACCAGGCAGCCGACCACGATCGGCGACCACCAGGGCAGGCCGAGCGCCGCCGGGGTGCCGACGGTGGCGAGCGCGACCAGCACGCCGGCGGCGTGGAACGACCAGGGTCGGGGCAGCGCGACGGCGGCGGCCAGCGCGAGCAGCACCAGGGCCAGCGGCACCTGCCACGAGTTGGCGGCGACCTCGGTGGACCAGGCGGTCAGGTCCGCCTGCCAGAGCTGGCCCGGGGTGGCCAGTGCCTGGATGCCGCCGGCGACCGCCGTGTAGCCGGCGAGGACGGCGATGACCCCACCGCTGACCGCGGTACCCAGGACCGGTCCACGCCGCCAGTGCTCGGGCAGGGCGCGTACGGCGACCGCCACCAGCAGGGTCAGCGCCGCGCTGGCCACCAGTTCGGTGCCGGGTACCACGATCGCGCTGACCCTGGCCAGCGTGCCGACCAGCGCGGCGGTGGCGGCCGCCGCGGCGTAGTCGGGGCCGTCGAGCAACCGGTCCGCTCGCCGGCCGGCGTCGATCGACGGTGCCATGAGCAGCAGCCCCACGGCGACCAGCAGCCCGACGGCGACCCACACGTCGGCGATGGTCGCGCCGGGCGAGCCGAACGCCGCGGCGGTGACCGCAAGCGCTCCCAGCCCGGCGCCGATGGTCAACGGTCGGGGGATCTGTCGTTCGGCCACCTGCGCCAGCGCCGAGTAGCCGAGCGTGCCGCAGACCGCGAGGAAACCGGCGGCCAGGATCGGGGCGGTCGTCTCCTGGACAGCCAGCGCGGTCGGCCCCGGTGGCGGCACCAGGGCGGTGACGAACGCCGCCACCCCACCGGGCAGGGCGAAGGCGGCACCGCCGGCGGCCCAACCGCCGACCGCGTCCCCGGCCGGCCGGCGACGTACCTCCGGCAGCGTCCCGGCCACCGCGATCAGTACGCCGGCGGCGGCCAGCACCAGCAGAGCGGCGGCGGTGGAGCCCGGTCGGGCCAGCGCCGCGCCGGCACCGGCGGCGCCGAGCACCGCCGCGCAGATCACGTGCACCCGGGCGGCCCGGGTGGTGTCGGTGAGGAAGCCGGTGCCGGCCACCGCGACGGCGGCGAGCACCGGCAGCCACGGTGCGGCGTACCAGGGCAGGGCGAAGGACGCCGGTACGGCCAGTGCGGTCAACGTCACGCCGACGACGGTCGCCTCGCGACGCCATTCGACCGGCATGGCGACCGCCGCCGCGACGGTGATCAGCAGCGCGGCCAGGGCGAGCTGCCAGTCGGCGGGCCCGGCGTAGTCGACCAGGCTCTGCTGGTAGCCGGCCAGGTCGGCCCGCCAGGCGGGCAACGCGGCGCGGACCGGTGCCAGCGCCGCCCGCAGCGCGCCGCCGGCGACGAGTACGCCGAGCACGGTCAACGCGGCCGCGGCCGCGAGCTGCGGGCCACGGCGAACCCGCTCCGGCAGGGCCCGTACGCCGATCCCGGCGACGGCGACCACGGCGGCGATCAGCAGCAGCGCCGGGCCCGGTAGGGCGACCGCCGCGACGCGGCTGGCCGCGCCGATGACCGCCAGGGCGAACACGCCGGCGGCCAGGTCCGGCAGCGGCGGGTGGCCCAGGGTGAATCCGCCGGCGAGCCCGACCCCGGCGGCGACCAGCAGCACCGCCGCAGCGATCAGCGCGGCGGGCACCGTGTCGGCGCGCAGCACCGCCACCACGGCGAACAGCAGCGCGGCGGTGACGGCGAGCCCGTGCAGGGTCCAGATCAGGTCGCGTAGCCAGAGGACGGCCGCAGTGGGTGCCGGCGGTAGCCAGCCCGGCCCTCGGCCACCGTTGCCGCCACCGGGCGGCTCGCCCTCGACGACGGCGTCGGCCTCCTCCGGCGCGCTCTCCGGCCGGTCGGAGCCGGTACCGGTAGCGGTAGCGGTAGCGGACGGTGTCAGCCCGGCGGGCCCGCTGGACCGGTCGCCGGGCCGGCTGCCGCTGTCCGGTCCGGTCGGCGCGTCCGGCCGGGATCGTGGCACCGTAGGCGACCCGAACCGCCAGCCGGCGCCGAGCTGCCCGGGGCCGCTCAGCAGCCGGACCAGCAGCAGGTCGAGAACGGCGACCACGGCGAGCGCCGACGCCCAACCGGCCGGCCCCCGGATCAGGTCCTGACCGAGCAGCGGCACGATCGGCTGGATCGCGAGCACCATGCCGTACCGGGGCAGGCGTAGCCCGGTCGTGGCGGCGTACCCGGCGGCGACCAGCGCGGTGACGGCGAAGGTGAGGCCGGCGAACGCCGACGGGCTGACCGGACCGGCCCGGACGGCGTCGGTCGCCCAGATCGCGTAGCCGTCGATCGGGACGAGGACCAGCGCCACGGCGGCGATCGTCTCCGCGGTGGAGGTGAGCCCGCGGGCGGCGACCGCGGGCGGGGCCGCGAGCAGCAGTAGCGTGCCGGCGAACAGCACGCTCAGCCGGGTGACGTCGGGCAACGCGCTGTTGGCGACGGCGGCGAACACCACCACCGCCATCAGCGCGCCGAGGCCGAGCAGAACGTTCTGGATCGACTGGGCGGACGCCTCCGGTCGGGTGCCGTCCGACGCCAGGACCTGGGTCGGATCGTCGCCGGCGGCGGGCGGCGGGTAGCCGGGCGGGCCGGATCCGGGCGGTTCGGAGCCCGGCGGTGGCCCGGTCGGTGGCGTGTCGTCGTCGGCGGCCAGGTTGGGGCTCTGCCGGGGGAACCTTGGCGGGGCGGCGCCCTGGTCGGCGGTCGGGGGCCGACGCCCGGCCCGGCGGCGGACCGAGACCCGGGGCCCCGGGCCACGCCGGCCGGCGGCACCACCGGTGGACAGGATGTCCCGCTGGAAGATCGCCGCCTGCAGATCGCTGGCCATCTGCTTCTGCTCTTTGGCCAGTGCGAGCTCGCGGGCCTTCATCTCGGCGATGGACCGCTCGATGCGGGCCAGGTCCTCAGCGAACTGCGGCTGCTCGGCACCGCACCGTGGGCAGGTCGCCGCCGCCGGCACGGTCCGCCCGCACGAGGCGCAGCGGTACGGCGTACTCATGGCACCCTCCTCCACGCCCGGACCACACTGTGGACCACTCCCTACGAAGCATGCCTAAACCAAGCAACTGTTGAACAGCCCTGGGCGGCGTGGAGATCGGAGAAAAACCGGCCGTGGGTCCGGGACGGACCCACGACCGGCCGGTTCGGTGCGGGCGGTGCCGGGCTCAGGGGCGGCCCATGCCCCGGTACTGCCAGCCGGCGCCGGTCCACAACGTCGAGTCGAGGCAGTTCCGACCGTCGATCACCCGACGGCCGGCGACCAGCTCACCCAACGCCACCGGATCGGCGTTACGGAAGTCGGCCCACTCGGTCAGGACGCAGACCAGGTCGGCGTCGCGGACCGCGTCGACCATCGACGGTACGTAGGTCAGGTCCGGCTGCGCCCGCCGGGCGTTCTCCGTACCCTCCGGGTCGAAGACCC
Source organism: Micromonospora sp. LOL_021 (assembly GCF_048060215.1). Taxonomy (NCBI): domain Bacteria; kingdom Bacillati; phylum Actinomycetota; class Actinomycetes; order Micromonosporales; family Micromonosporaceae; genus Micromonospora; species Micromonospora sp. LOL_021. Next base: position 40,684 of record NZ_JBHMIN010000015.1, read on the forward strand.
GCACCTGCGCGCCGGTCTTGGCGAGCATCGCCGCCACCGCCAGCGACGGCGCGTCCCGTACGTCGTCGGAGTTGGGTTTGAACGTCGCCCCCAGCACCGCCACCGTGGTGCCGGACAGATCCGGCCCGGCCGGCCCGGACCGGCGGCCCAGCAGCTCGGCCGCCAACTGCACCACCCGGGACCGCCGCCGCTGGTTGATCAGATCCACCTCGTGCAGGAACCGCAACGCCTCACCCGCACCCAGCTCCTGCGCCCGCGCCTGGAACGCCCGAATGTCCTTCGGCAGACAGCCACCACCGAACCCGACCCCAGCCTGCAGGAACCGGTTACCGATCCGCGGGTCGTAGCCGATCGCCCGGGCCAGCTGGGTCACGTCACCGCCGGCCACCTCACACACCTCGGCCATCGCGTTGATGAACGAGATCTTCGTGGCCAGGAACGCGTTCGCCGCGACCTTCACCAGCTCGGCGGTGGCGAAGTCGGTCACCACCAACGGCACCTCCCGGTCCTCGGTGGCGGCCAGGTCGAACACCCCCTTGTGGGCGGCGTACAGCATGCCGTTGGCCCACTCGCTGCGTACCCCGACCACGATCCGGTTCGGCCGCAGCACGTCCTCGACGGCGAAGCCCTCCTGCAGAAACTCCGGACTCCACGCCACCTCGACGCCCAGATCGCCCGGGGCGTGCTTGCCGACCAGCTGCTCGATCCACTCCGCGGTGCCGACCGGCACCGTCGACTTGCCGACGATCAACGCCTTACGGGACAGGTGCTGGGCCAGACCGGTCACCGCCGCCTCGACGTACGACAGGTCGGCGCCCATCGCGTCGGCCCGCTGCGGGGTACCCACACAGATGAAGTGCACGTCACCGAACTCGGCCGTCGCCGCCATGTCGGTGGTGAACCGCAGTCGCCCAGCGGCCAGACTCCGCTTGAGCAGTTCGTCCAGGCCCGGCTCGTGGAACGGCACCTCACCTGCGGACAGCTTCGCGATCTTGTCGGCGTCGACGTCGTAGCCGATCACCTCGTAGCCGAGCTCGGCGAAACAGATTGCGTACGTCGCTCCGAGGTAGCCGGTGCCGAGGAAGGTCAGCCGCGGGCGGGGGGCACCCGACGGCGGGGCTACCGCCGCGATGGCCGGAACGGGCTGGATGTTCGGGTACGGGATGGTCACGCCTTGTTCTCCGCTCGCGCTGGCGGCGCTGTGGTCGCGTCGCACTCGGTGGCCCGGTGCCGGGGGCTCGACACCAATCATCGTGGTTTTGACGTTCGCGGCATACCGCTTCGTGGGTGCCGACCCGGCTGAGGGTGCCGGTCGGCTGCCCGGCAGACGATAGTCCGTACGGCTGGGCGGGGGCGACCGGCATCGGCGTTACTCACCGGTATCCTCGCACTCGAGCAGGATATCGAGGGAACACTCCAGGCGAGGGAGGGCGTGATGACGTCCGGGCCGGCGTTCGATGTCTATCAGTTACCAGAGGAGCACGCAGCGATCCGGGAAGCGGTCCGGGAGGTGTGCGACGCGAAGGTCGCTCCCAACGCGGCCGAAGCCGACGAGACCGCACAGTTTCCCACCGCGTCCTACGACGCGTTGCGGGCGGCGGACTTCCATGCCCCGCACGTCCCGGAGCAGTACGGCGGGGCGGGCGCCGACGCCCTCGCCACCGCGATCGTCATCGAGGAGGTCGCGCGGGCCTGCGCATCCTCGTCGTTGATCCCGGCGGTCAACAAACTCGGCACGATGCCGCTGCTGCTGGCCGGCTCGGAGCAGTTGAAGGAGCGCTACCTGCGGCCGGTGGCGTCCGGTGCGGCGATGTTCTCGTACTGCCTGTCCGAGCCGGAGGCGGGCAGCGACGCGGCATCGATGACCACTCGCGCGGTTCGCGACGGCGACCACTGGGTGCTCAACGGGGTGAAGCGGTGGATCACCAACGCCGGTGTCTCGCAGTACTATACGGTCTTCGCGGTCACCGAGCCGGGCGCCCGGTCACGGGGGATCTCCGCGTTCGTCGTGCAGAAGTCCGACCCCGGGGTGAGCTTCGGCGCGCCGGAGAAGAAACTCGGTATCAAGGGGTCACCGACCTGCGAGGTCTACCTGGACAATGTCCGGGTTCCGGCGGACCGGATGATCGGCGAGCCGGGCACCGGGTTCGCCACCGCGATGCGCACCCTGGACCACACCCGGGTGACGATCGCCGCCCAGGCCGTCGGCATCGCGCAGGGCGCGCTCGACTTCGCCCGCGGGTACGTGCGGGAGCGCCAGCAGTTCGGCAAGCCGATCGCCGACTTCCAGGGTGTCCAGTTCATGATCGCGGAGATGGGCATGAAGCTGGAGGCGGCCCGGCAGATGACCTACGCCGCTGCCGCCCGGTCGGAGCGCGCCGACGCCGACCTGACCTTCTTCGGAGCGGCGGCGAAGTGTTTCGCCTCCGACGCGGCCATGGAGATCACCACCGACGCGGTGCAACTGCTCGGCGGGTACGGCTACACCCGGGACTACCCGGTCGAGCGAATGATGCGGGACGCCAAGATCACTCAGATCTACGAGGGCACGAACCAGGTGCAGCGGATCGTGATGGCACGCCAGTTGTTGACACCCTGACCTGACCTGCGGCCGGACCTGAGCCTGCGGGTCCGGCTCAGTTCGGGGACTCTCCGGCGTCGTCGGGCCGGGCCGGCAGCACCGTCGTGGTCTCGTCGCCACCGTCCGGGCCGTCCGCCGTCCGGACGATCCGGGTGGTCTCGTCCGGGTCGGTGGTGGTCGGTTGGCTGATCCGGGTGGTCTCGTCCGGATCGCCGCCGGTGACCGCCGGTCGGGGCGGTGCGAACGCCGACGCCTGGGGCAGCACGACGGTCGGATCGTCCCGCCGGTGCCCCGGCGGGGTCAGCCGCATCGTGTCGTGCTCCGAGTCGGTGCCGGTATCCGTCGCCGATCGGGCTGGCCGCAGCGGCGGGTTGGCGGCCGCCGGGAACGCGATGGTCCGAGCCGGATCGCCGGTCGGCGGCTGGGCCGACCACGCCGGCGGTCCGGCGCTACCGCCGTATCCGCCCGGGTTGCCGTATCCGCCGCCGGGGTCGGGCAGCGGGGCGGTCCGTGTCACGTCCTGCGGCGATGGTCCGCCGGCATACAGCGCCACCATCCGTTCACCCCGCCAACGACGTGGGCTGAACACGGTGGCCAACAACGGGACGGCCAGCACCACGGCGAGCCCTTCGGCCGGCGCCGTGAGGACGAAATCCGTACCGAGCAGCCGGCGCGGCATCGTGTCGTAGAAGCCCACGATGTCGAGGGTCGCCCACACCGACACTGCGACGAACGACGCCCCGGCCAGCACCGGTCCGACCGGGGACAACCGGGGCAGTAGCAACAGCGCGTACGACACCCCGCAGACCGCGAGCGCGGCCAACCCGATGAACACGTCGAGCGGTGGTTCGCTGTACGCGTCCCGTCGGGCCAGCGCGTACTCGCTCAGGCCGAGCCCGGCGAGGAACCAGATCACCGGTGCGAGGAGCAGGGACAGGACCAGCGAGCCCAGGTGCCGCATCTGACCTCCTCGCGGGGATGGTGCCTTCCGGCACGGTACCCGCCAGGCGCAAGGTCACCGGCGACGGTCGGTGGGTCGGTTCAGCGAATCACCCGACTGGACCGGGGGATGGGCCGGGCCGGCCGTAGCCCGTCGCCGTCGGGTCGAACGTCGTCGGCCGACGCGGCCAGTGTCGTCTTCGTTCTGGTCTTCGTCGTCGCCGACGCCGGCCGACCGGCGTCGGCTCGGTCCGGGCCGGTCGGTGCGTCGGCGGACTCGTCCGACGTCGTGGTGCTGCCGCCCGGCAGCGACCAGAGCGACGGGTCGAACTCGCCGCGTGGCCGGACCGGCAACGGCTCCGCCGCCGCCGCGTCGGAGCCGGCCTTGTCGTCGATGGTGCCGTTCGTCGCGGGCCGGGACCGCCACCGCTGCCGGCTCAGCACCGCGGTGCCGAGCAGCACCCCGAGTAACGCGAGGGTGCCGTTCTCCACCGGCTGCAGCAGTACCACCGGTTCACCGAAGAGCCGCCACGGCGTACCGATCAGGTCGCGGGCACCGAACGGGTCGACGAACATCGCGACGTACGGGGCGGCCAGGGCCAGCCCGGCGGTGAGTGGACCGAGCGGGGAGAACCGCAGCGTGCCCAGCAGCCCGAGCAGCAGACCGGCGGCGAACACGAACGCGGCCGGCGCCAGCAGGGTCGCCGTGTGGTAACTGCCGTCGGTCACCCAGCCGGCGATGGTACGGGCCGACGTCGTCTGGCCGACCGCGATCAGCAACCAGCACAGCGGTGCCGCAGCCAGACCGCTGAGGAAGCTCCAGAGATGACGCATGGGCGAACCGTACCGTTTCGGGCGGGGAGGCTCGGGCAGGGGCGCAGCGGGGCGGCGCACTTTTTCGGGTACGCGTGGGCGCACGCCGCAGCCTGTGCCCGTTGCGCTACCTGCCGACGACAGCTTGTGTTCCCGGCACGCTCCGTCGCGTCCCGGTTGGCAGGACAATCGATCAGCGGCACCGCCGCTGGCGGCGCCCGACGTACGCGAGGATGGAAGTGGACGGCCACACGCGGTCCGGCGACGCGGCCGCGACCCGGGGAGGAGTGTCAGGCGTGAGCGAGGTGCTGTGGCGCCCACCGGCGGACGTGCGGCAGCGGACCCGGATCGGTGGGTACCTGGCGTGGCTGGAGCGTACCCGGGGGCTGCGGTTCGCCGACTATCAGCAACTTTGGCAGTGGTCGGTCGACGACCTGGCCGGATTCTGGGGGTCGGTCTGGGACTACTTCGAGGTGGTCGGCCATCAGCCGGCGGAGCAGGTGCTCGCCGACGGGCGGATGCCCGGCGCGCGGTGGTTCCCCGGTGCCCGGCTCAACTACGCCGAGCACGTGCTGCGCGCACCCGGGCTGGCCGAGGACGCCCCGGTGGTGATCGCGCACAGCCAGACCCGAGCGCCGGTCACCCTCACCGTCGCCCAGCTGCGCGACGAGGTCCGCCGGGTGCGGGCCGGGCTGCGCCGGCTCGGGGTGGGTCCGGGCGACCGGGTCGCGGCGTACGCGCCGAACATCCCCGAGACGTACGTCCTGATGCTGGCCACCGCCAGCCTGGGCGCGATCTTTTCGTCCTGCGCGCCGGAGTTCGGTACCCGCAGCGTCACCGACCGCTGGCAGCAGATCGAGCCGACGGTGCTGGTCGCGGTCGACGGCTACCGGTACGGCGACAAGGCGGTCGACCGCCGGGCCGAGGTGGCGGCGATCGCGGACGCGTTGCCGTCGGCGCGGCACCGGGTGCTGATCCCGTACCTGTCGGCGGTGGCGGACCCGGCGGAGCTGCCCTGGGCCACCTCGACCTGGAGTGCGCTCGCCGCGCCGACCGACGAGCCGTTGGCGTTCGACGCGGTGCCGTTCGACCAGCCGCTGTACGTGCTCTACTCGTCGGGCACCACCGGGCTGCCGAAGCCGATCGTGCACCGGCACGGCGGCATCCTGCTGGAGCATCTGAAGATGCTGGCGTTGCATCACGACCTGGGGCCGGGGGACCGGTTCTTCTGGTTCACCACCACCGGCTGGATGATGTGGAACTATCTCGCCTCCGGGCCGGCGGTGGGTGCGGCGATCGTGCTGTTCGACGGCAACCCGGCGGTGCGCGCGGCGCCGGGCGGCCCGGCCAGCCCGGATCTGGGCACCCTGTGGCGGCTGGCCGCCGAGACCGGTGCCACCTACTTCGGCACCTCGGCGCCGTTCCTGCTGGCCTGCCGCAAGGAGGGGCTGGTGCCCCGCCAGATCGCCGACCTGTCCCGGCTGCGCGGGGTCGGCTCGACCGGTGCGCCGCTGCCAGCGGAGGGCTTCACCTGGGTGTACCGGTCGGTCGGCGAGGACCTGCAGTTGACGTCGCTGTCCGGCGGCACCGACGTGTGCACCGGGTTCGTGGGCGGCGTACCGCTGCTGCCGGTGCGGGCCGGGGAGATCGCCTGCCGATGCCTGGGCGCGCGGGTCGAGGCCCGGGCCGCCGACGGCCGGCCGGTCGTCGGCGAGCTGGGCGAGCTGGTGATCACCGAGCCGATGCCGAGCATGCCGGTCGGATTCTGGAACGACCCGGACGGCAGCCGCTACCGGCAGGCGTACTTCGACCGGTACCCGGGCGTCTGGTGCCACGGCGACTGGATCACCATCGCCGAGCATGGCGCCTGCGCGATCACCGGCCGCTCGGACGCCACCTTGAACCGGGGCGGCGTGCGGCTGGGCACCGCCGAGTTCTACTCGGTGGTGGAGGCGTTGCCGGAGGTCGCCGACTCGCTGGTGATCCACCTGGAGGATCCGCAGGGCGGGGCGGGGGAGCTGCTGCTGTTCGTGGCGTTGCGGGCCGGGGTCGGGCTGGACGACGCGCTGCGTACCCGGATCGTGCGCGAGCTGCGCTCGGCGCTGTCGCCGCGGCACGTGCCGGACGGGATTCACCAGGTCGCGGCCGTGCCCCGGACGCTGTCCGGCAAGAAGCTGGAGGTGCCGGTGAAAAAGATCCTCACCGGGGTGCCGGCCGGGCAGGCGGCGGCCGCCGGGGCGTTGACCGATCCGGCGGCGTTGGCGCCGTTCATCCGCTTCGCCGAGGACCGGGGGACGGCGGTGGGTTGACCGATTCTGCCGGGATGGCAACGCAGCGTCAGCGCAGCGCGTCTCACAGGCGTGGGTGTCTACTTCCGCTTGAAGATCACCGACACGCTGGGCGTCCGGGTCGAGGGGGCACACGCCTTCAACCCGCTGGCCGGGATCACCCGGACGTTCTGGTACCGGTTGCCAACTGACTGGGTGGTGGACGGCGCGGTGCCGCGACAGCGTCGCGAGCTGCTGGTCGACCGGCTGTACGGCCCGGGTTGGCGGGACGGCAACCCGGACGGGTCCCGGTACATCATCCTCGGCGTGCAGGAGAAGCTGCTCAGCGACGGTGAGGCGGCGGGCAAGCCGTGGCTGGCCGACCGGGCCGGGTTCTACGTGTGCGCGCCGGACGGCGAACTGCGGGAAGTGGTGCCCCGCGAACTCTGACCGGCCCCGATCGTCCGGCGGCGCAGACGACGACCACTCAGGCCAGCACCAGATCGACCTTCTCGCTGGTCACCCGTCCGTCGAGTCGCTGCCGGTCGAGGTTGCGGCAGAGCACCATGGTCGCCTCGGCGGCCAGCGGGGCCAGCAGCCAGTCGATCGGGTCCGGGTACCGGTCGCAGTCGACCAGGACCCGGGCGCCGGCCCCGACGCCCAGCTCCGCGCCGCGCTGGCGGGCCCGGCCGGCCAGCTCCGCGTCCTGCGGGTCGACCGCCGGGCACGGGGTGAAATGGTCGCCGTGGCCGCGTACCTCGGTGATGTAGTCGGTCCAGCCGGGCGGCAGTTCCCGGGCGGGTGCCGCCATCGGGGCGAGGCTGAGCAGATAGCGCTCGCCGGCGGGCCGCCGATCGACCTCGGGTACCGCCGGTGGGCTGGCGAAGAGCACTTCCGCGGCCGAGGCGCCGGGCCCGACGGCCGGGGCGGTCCGCACCGCCAGCGCGGCCGACCAGCAACCGAGCAGGACGCCGGCGGTCTGCCAGTGGGCCGGCAACATGACGTCGGCGTGGTCACCGGCGGCCGCCCCGGCCCCATCCACCACCAGGTTGGCGGTCTTGGCCACCCAGTTGGCCAGCGTCGCGCCGGACAGTTCGGTCCGGTCGCCGGTCGCGTCGTCGTACCAGGTGAGCAGGGGCCGTGTCGGGTCCGCCGCGACGGCGACCGCGAGCAGCCCGGCCAGGTTGTTGGTCATCGGGGCCGAGCGTAGCGCCGTCACTGTACGTACACGCTGTCACCGGGTGGTCTCGCCCCGCTGATCGTCGGCGGCGCGGGCTCGCCGCGCCGCGTTTTCGGTCGCGTCGTCAACACGGCGGACGGCGGCGGGCAGCGTAGTCTTGGCACACGTGTCGTTCTTCACAACCCTCCACCACCCCCTTAGAGGAGTTGCCCAGTGACCGCCGGTCGACCGCCCCGCGTACTCATCGACGCCACGAGCGTGCCCACCGACCGCGGTGGCGTCGGTCGATACGTTGATGGCCTGCTGGGGGCCCTCGGCGCGCTCATCGGCAGCGGCGTCGAGCTTTCCGTCGTAGCGCTGCGTACAGATGTCGAGCGGTACACCCGGATGTTGCCGGCCGCCGAGGTGATCGCCGCGCCGGCCGCGGTCGCGCACCGCCCGGCCCGGTTGGCCTGGGAGCAGACCGGGTTGCCGCTGCTCGCCCAGCAGGCCGGCGCCGATGTGCTGCACTCGCCGTACTACACCTGTCCGATGCGGGCGGGATGTCCGGTAACGGTGACTGTGCACGATGCGACGTTCTTCACCGAACCGGAGCACTACGACAAGTCGCGGCGAACCTTCTTTCGCAGCGCGATCAAGACCTCGCTGCGCCGGGCCAGTCGGGTGATCGTGCCCAGCAAGGCCAGCCGTGACGAGTTGATCCGGCTGCTCAACGCCGACCAGGCCCGGATCGACGTGGCCTACCACGGCGTCGACTGCGGCGCCTTCCACGTGCCCAGCGACGAAGAGAAGGCCCGGGTACGGGCCCGGCTCGGGCTGACCGGCACCGACTACATCGCGTTTCTCGGTGCCAAGGAGCCGCGCAAGAACGTGCCCAACCTGATCCGGGGCTGGGTGCGCGCGGTGCAGGACCGGCCCGAGCCACCCGCGCTCGTCATCGCCGGCGGGCAGGGCCACGACGACGACATCGACCGTGCGGTCTCCGACGTCCCGGCCCACCTGCGGCTGCTGCGTCCCGGCTACCTGCGCTACGCCGACCTGCCCGGTTTCCTCGGCGGTGCGCTCGTCGCCGCCTACCCGTCCTACGGGGAGGGCTTCGGCCTGCCGATCCTGGAAGCGATGGCCTGCGGTACCCCGGTGCTGACCACACCGCGGCTGTCGCTGCCCGAGGTCGGCGGGGACGCGGTCGCCTACACCAGCGAGGATCCGGACCGGATCGCCACCGACCTGGTGGCGTTGCTCGACGACGAGTCCCGCCGGCACGCGCTGGCCAAGGCCGGGGTGGACCGGGCCAAGGAGTTCACCTGGGCGTCCAGCGCCGAGGTGCACGTGGCGTCGTGGACCCGGGCCGCCAGTATGAACCGGGCCGATTGGTGACCCGGCCACTACCTACCGGTACGGGTAGGTATCCACCATCTCGTCGGGTGGCGTGCCCGTGCCGGGCATGATGTGCTGATGCTCTTCGCCGTCATTCCGGCGGGTGGCAGCGGCACCCGACTGTGGCCGCTGTCCCGCGCCGGTAACCCTAAATTCCTGCACCCCCTCACCGGCACCACCGCCTCGCTGCTGCAGGCGACCGTCGCGCGGCTGGCGCCGCTGACCGATCCGGAACGGATTCTGGTGGTGACCGGTGCGGCGCACGCCGCGGCGGTCGCCCGGCAGTTGGCGACGGTGCCGGAGGAGAACGTGCTCGTCGAGCCGTCGCCCCGGGACTCCTGCGCGGCGATCGCCCTCGCCGCTGCGGTCGTCGCCCGGCGTGAACCGCAGGCCGTGATGGGGTCGTTCGCGGCCGATCACCTGATAGGCGACACCGACCGGTACGTCGAGACGATCCGTCAGGCGGTGGACGGAGCCCGCACCGGCCTGCTGATGACCGTCGGTATCACCCCCACCCGTCCGGAGACCGGCTACGGCTACCTGGCCTGCGGCGACACCATCGGTCCCGGGCCGGTCCGCCGGGTCGAGCAGTTCACCGAGAAGCCAGGGCTGGCGGTTGCCGAGAAATATCTCCGCTCCGGCCGGCACCTCTGGAACGCCAGCATGTTCGTCTGGCGGGTCGACGTGTTCCTCACCGAGCTGGCCCGCCAACAGCCCGAGCTGCACGCCGGTCTGACCCGGATCGCGGCCAGGTGGGACAGCCCCGACCGAGACGAGGTGCTCGGCGACGTCTGGCCGACACTGCCCCGCATCTCCGTCGACTACGCGGTGATGGAGGGCGCTGCCGCCGCCGGGCGGGTCGGCACCGTCCCCGGCGACTTCGGCTGGAACGACGTCGGGGACTTCCACACCCTCGGCGACGTGCTGCCCGCCGATCCGGACGGCAACGTCGTCCTCGGCGTCCCAGCGGCCGAGGAGAAGCCGGGGGTGCTGCTGCGGGACAGCAGCGGCCTGGTGGTGGTGCCGCACTCCGGCCGGCTGGTCGCGGCGCTCGGCGTACGGGACCTGATCGTGGTGGACACCCCCGACGCGGTGCTGGTCTGCCCCCGCGACCGGGCGCAGGACGTCAAGCGGCTGGTGGACGCACTCAAGGAACGCGGCGAGGACGGGTACGTCTGAGCCACCCGGTCCGTCACGGCGGCGCGACGAGCCCGAGTGCGACGACGGTGCCGTCGGGGCCGGCAACGGTACCTAGCTCGGCGCTGGCGACGCCCTCGGCCGCCAGCGCCGCCCGTAGCCGGTGCAGGTCGGCGCCGAAGCGCACCAGGTCCGGCGGCGTATCGCCGGGCGGCCGGCAGCGCAGCAACGCCGAGTACGCCGCGTCGGCCGGCTGACCGCCGGCGTCGGTCAGCTCTGCCGTGTCGGCCGGCAGGCCGCCGGCGTCGGTCAGCTCGAAGCGGGTGCCGGGTGCCACCACCTCGGACACCAGCCGGACCGCCCGGGCCACGGTCTCGCCGTCGACCGGACAGCGGTCGTCGACTCCGGCGGCTGGCGCACCCGCCGGCCCGGCTGGCGCCGCTACCGGCCCGCCGGGCGGCAGGGTCGCCGCCGCGAGCAGCCCGGCGCGCCAGGCCTCCGCCGTACCCAGGGTGAACAAGTCCTGGCCTGGTTCGCGGATCAGTGGGCGCACGCCCGGCCCGTCGGGACCGGCCGGCCCCGCCAGCGGTTCCGCCCGCCACGGGTAGCCGCGGACCACCGCCACCGGCACCTGCTCCGACTTGCCCTTCACCAGGTCACCGGCGGCGGCCATCTCGTCGACCACCGCCATCTGGGTCAGCCGCAGCTCGTTGCCGTACCGGTCGGTCTGGCCGCGGTAGTCGCGCACCGGGTCGATGCCGGCTGCCCCGAGCGCGACGTCGGTCAGGCCGTTGCGCCACGGCCGTCCCATGGTGTCCGACACGACGACCGCCAGATCGAGCCCCAGCCGGGCGTGCAATCCGGCCCGCAGCTGCCGGGCCGACCGGTCCGGATCGACCGGTAGCAGCACCAGCCGGGTGGGCGCGACGTTCGAGTTGTCGATCCCGGCGGCCGCCATCACGAACCCGTGCCGGGTCCGGACGATCCGGGTCGCCCCACGCCGCGCCACCACCTCGGCGGTCTCGGCGGCCAGCACCTCGTCGCGGACCCGACCGCGGTCCGCCTCGTCGGCCGGCAGATCGACCAACCGGCCCTCGGCCTTGGAAACAATTTTGCTGGTCACCACGAGGACGTCGCCGTCGCGCAGCCACGGCGCGGCGTCCCCGATGAGCGCCGCCAGGTCGTCACCGGGAACCACCTCGCCGATCCCGGTGACCGGCAGGATCTCCAGCCTCATCCGGCCACCCCGGTGGGCCGACCGGCCAGTTCGATCGCGGCGCCGACCATCGCGGCCGTCGCCGCCGCGTCGGACATCCACAGCGGTACGGCCCGCACCTCGATCCCGTCCACCCGGGTAACCTCGTCCACCGGGTCGACCAGCCAGCCGTCCAGCAGCCCACCGGCGCGACGGGCCCCGTAGAGGGCAGCCACCCCCGCCGCCGTGCACGGTTCACCCAGCACCGCGAGGCACCGGTCGGCCATGCCGCGTACCGGTGCGTCGCCGATGATCGGCGACACCCCGACCACCGGGGCCGGGTTGCCGGCGAGCGCCTCACGGATCCCGGGTACGGCGAGCACCGGCGCGATGCTCACCACCGGGTTGCTCGGCGCGATCAGCACGACGTCGGCGGCGGCCAGTGCGTCCAGTACGCCGGCCGCCGGCTTGGCCTGTGCCGCGCCGACGAAGACGAACCGGTGGGTGGGCAGCGCGCCCCGATGGCGTACCCACCATTCCTGGAAGTGGATGGCCCGCTCGCCGCCGGCATCGGGCCCCTGCTCCTGTCCCTGCCCCGACCCCTGCCCCTGCCCCTGCCCCTGCCCCTGCCCCGGGCCCGGGCCCGGGCCCGGGTCGGAGACGACGACGTGGGTCTCCAGCCGGTCGTCGGTGGCCGGCAGCAGCCGCAGCCCCGGCTGCCAGCGGGCGCAGAGCGCCTCGGTGACCGCCGACAGCGGGTAGCCGGCGTTGAGCATGGTGGTACGGACCAGATGGGTGGCGACGTCCCGGTCACCGAGCCCGAACCAGGTGGGTTCCGCCTGGTACGCGGCCAACTCGTTCTTCACCGCCCAGGTCTCACCGACCCGGCCCCAGCCACGCTCCGGATCCGCGCCACCGCCGAGTGTGTACATCACGCTGTCCAGGTCCGGGCTGATCCGCAACCCGTGCAGGATGACGTCGTCACCGACGTTGACCACGGCGGTCAGCTCGGCTCCGGTGCGTCGGGCGTACTCCCGCGCGCCGACCAGGAACTTCGCGCCGCCGATCCCGCCGGTCAGTACCACGATCCGCATACCGTCCATCCTCGTCCATCGGCGGAGCACTACGCTCACCGGCATCGACCGCCGCCACCTGCGAGCACCGGGAGAATGCGTGACCACCCAACCAGAGGCTGGGCCCGGCGAACGGCCGCCAGCCAGAGATCTCACCATGCCGCTGCGGGAGCTCGCCGCCGCCGTCCTGCTCGGTGCCACCGCGGTGTTCCTGTTCACCTCGTTGCTGGACCTGCTTGTCCCGTACCGGCTCGGCGTCGGGCCAGGGTTCGCCCGCCGCTCGGCGGACAGTTTCGGCAACTTCGTCAACCTGGCCACGATCGGCTTCCCGTTGCTGGCGGTGCTGCTCGCCACGCACCTCACCCCGGAGCTGGGCCGGGCCCGGCTGATGACCCTGGTCGCCCTCGTCGAGTACGCGGTCGCCGCGGTGTTCGGCGGTCTCTTCGGGCTGCTGGTCGGCTTTGTCGTGCTGGTCGACGACACCATCCGCGGCGGATTTCAGGCGTTGTTGAGCCGGGCCGCCTGGCTGGCGGTGCTCGGTGTCGCCGGGTACGCGCTGTGGCGGATCTGGCAGGGGCGCTACCAGGTGGCACGACCGAGGCCGCCGGCACCGGGTGGCTACGGGCCACCGCCGGGCTACGGCCCTCAGGGCCAGTACGGTCCGCCGGGTCAGTACGCCCCGACCGGGCAGTACGGTCAGCCGGGCCCGTACGGCCCACCGCCACCCGGCTACGGCCAGCCGGGTCAGTACGGTCAGCCGGGCCCGTACCACCAGCCCGGTCAGCCCGGACCGGCGTACCCGCCACCGCCGCCGCAGGGCGGCCCGCATCCGATGTACGCGCCACCTCCGCCGGCGGCGCCGTCATCCGGACCGCCCACCCCGCGCGGGCCGGCTGGGAACGAGGCCGGACCGGCTGGGAACAAGCCGGGGCCGGCTGGGGACGGGCCCGGACCGGAGGAGCCGGGCTCGGCTGGGACGACCCAACGGATCTCCTGATCAGCGCCGGCCGCCGGTGGTCGCTGTGGCGAGCGCCACCGGCCGGCGCAGGCCCGAGGGCCTAGTCTGCACTGGTGGCCGAGCACACCGAATCCGTCGTCGCCCGGGTGACCGGGCCCGCTCCGGCGGAACAGCCCACCACCGCCAGTGTCCGGCGGGCGCTGCGTCGTGCCGCGACCGGCCGCAGCCTAGACCTGGACGAGGCGGTCGCGCTGCTGGCCGCCACCGGTGGCGAGTTCGACGAACTGCTCGACCTCGCCGGGTCGCTGCGCGACGCGGGGCTGCGCGACGCCGGCCGGCCAGGTGTGATCACGTACTCGCGGAAGGTCTTCGTGCCGTTGACCCGGCTCTGCCGGGACCGCTGCCACTACTGCACCTTCGCCACCGTGCCGGGCCGGCTGCCCGCTGCGTACCTGGACCGCGACGAGGTGCTGGCGATCGCCCGGGCCGGTGCCGCGCAGGGCTGCAAGGAGGCGTTGTTCACCCTCGGCGACCGCCCCGAGGACCGCTGGCCGGCAGCCCGCCAGTGGCTGGACGAGCGGGGTTACGACTCGACCGTCGACTATCTGCGGGCCTGCGCGATCGCCGTACTGGAGGAGACCGGCCTGCTGCCGCACCTCAACCCGGGGGTGCTGAGCTGGGCCGAGCTGCAACGGCTCAAGCCGGTGGCGCCCAGCATGGGGATGATGCTGGAGACCACCGCGACCCGGCTGTGGTCCGAGCCGGGCGGCCCGCACCACGGTTCGCCGGACAAGGAACCGGCGGTGCGGCTGCGGGCGATCGCCGACGCCGGCCGGGTCGGCGTGCCGTACACCACCGGCCTGCTGATCGGCATCGGCGAAACTCCCCGGGAGCGGGTCGAGTCGCTGTTCGCGATTCGGTCGGCGGCCCGGGAGTACGGCCACATCCAGGAGGTGATCCTGCAGAACTTCCGCGCCAAGCCGGACACGGCGATGCGTGGGATGCCGGACGCCGAACTGCGTGACCTGGCCGCGACGGTGGCCGTCGGCCGCGTCCTGCTCGGGCCGGGTGCCCGGATCCAGGCCCCGCCGAACCTGGTCGAGGGGGAGTACGCACTGCTGCTGCGGGCCGGCATCGACGACTGGGGCGGGGTGTCGCCGGTGACCCCGGACCACGTCAACCCGGAGCGGCCCTGGCCACAGATCGACGAGCTGGCGCGGCGTACCGCCGCCGCCGGGTTCACCCTGCGGGAACGGCTGACCATCTATCCCGAGTACGTGCGGCGCGGCGAGGTGTGGCTGGATCCCCGGCTGACCGCGCACGTGTCGGCGCTCGCCGAGCCGGGCACCGGTCTAGCGGACGAGTCGGCGATGCCGGTCGGCCGCCCCTGGCAGGAGCCGGAGGAGGGGTACGCCCCGGTCGGCCGGACCGACCTGCACGCCACGATCGACACCACCGGGCGGACCGGGGACCGGCGGGGCGACTTCGACCGGGTGTACGGCGACTGGGCCGAGGTCGCCGGCCGGATCAGCGTACCGACCGGTTCCGGCACCCACGGCGACGGCGCCGGCGACGCGAATCTGCGGGCCGGGCTGCGGCTGGCCGCCGACGATCCGGCGGCGCTGCTGCAACCACGGCACACCGACGCGGCGCTCGCCCTGTTCACCGCCGACGGCGCTGCGCTGGACCAGCTCTGCCGGATCGCCGACGAGGTACGCCGGGACGCCGTCGGCGACGACGTCACCTATGTGGTCAACCGCAACATCAACTTCTCCAACGTCTGCTACGTCGGCTGCCGGTTCTGCGCGTTCGCCCAGCGGGAACGGGACGCCGATGCGTTCCGGCTCTCCGCCGAGCAGGTGGCGGACCGGGCGGAGGAGGCGTGGCGGGCCGGTGCCACCGAGGTCTGCATGCAGGGCGGCATCGACCCCAAGCTGCCGGTGACCGCGTACGCCGAGCTGGTCCGGGCGGTAAAACGACGGGTGCCGCAGCTGCACGTGCACGCCTTCTCCCCGATGGAGATCGTCACCGCCGCCGCGAAGGCGGGGATGCCGGTCCGGGACTGGCTGCTGATGCTGCGCGAGGCGGGACTGGACACCATCCCGGGGACCGCGGCGGAGATCCTCGACGACGACGTGCGGTGGGTGCTGACCAAGGGCAAACTGCCGGCCGCCACCTGGGTCGAGGTGGTGACCACCGCCCACGAGCTGGGTCTGCGGTCCAGCTCGACGATGATGTACGGGCACGTGGACCATCCCGGCCAGTGGTTGGCGCATTTCCGGGTCCTGGCCGGGGTGCAGGACCGCACCGGCGGCTTCACCGAGTTCGTCGCGCTGCCATTTGTGCACACCAATGCGCCGATCTATCTGGCCGGGCTGGCCCGGCCCGGTCCGACCTGGCGGGAGAACCGTGCAGTGCACGCCATGGCCCGGCTGCTGCTGCACGGCCGGATCGACAACATCCAGTGTTCCTGGGTGAAGCTCGGCGACGAGGGCACCGTCGCGATGCTGCGCGGCGGGTGCAACGATCTCGGCGGGACGCTGATGGAGGAGACGATTTCCCGGATGGCCGGTTCGGCCAACGGCTCGGCGCGCACCGAGGCACAGTTGCAGTCGATCGCGGCCGCCGCCGGTCGCTCGGCGGTCCGGCGTACCACCGCGTACCAGCGCTGACGGCCGGCGCTGAAGGCGGGCGCCCGGCCCGGTACCCGTCGGCGGTCGGACCGGCCCCGGTCCGGGGCCGACGCCCTGCGTGGCACGCCCGACAAAAGTCGATTCGCGGATGATCGAACCCACCGGCGTCGTCGGCCGTATGGATAGGTGCCGGCGACTGCGGGTGACGGATGGGCCGCGCCGGCACTGGTCCCATCGCGACAGTGGGTTACCCCCTGACCCACCGGAAGGGTTGTCCATGAGAACTCGCCAGCGAAACCGACCGAAGTTCAAGATTTCCCGCCGCCAGGTGCTGACCGTGGCGGCGAGCGCGGGTGTCGGCGCGGCCGCGGTCAGCGTCAGCGGCCTGTCGTCGGCCGTGGACAGCCGGCTCGCCGGAGCTGCCTCGAATGACGAGGCGATCGTCGTCCATCTACGGGATCCGTCCAACGGCACGCTGGACGTCTTCGTCGGCACGTCGCGGATCGAGGTACGCGACAAAGGTCTCGCCGCCCGGTTGCAGCGCGCCGCCCGCCAGGGCTGAGTACGCCGTACGGGCACGTTTCACCTGACGCGTACCGCGTCGATCACCGATTCATTCAGGCTATGTGAGGTAGGTTCGCCATGTCTTCGCACCGTGAAGCGCCGGAGATATCCAAGGACCCGGTCGCCGACAGCACCGACCTTTACGCGTTCGTGAGTCCGGACCGTCCGGACACGGTGACTCTCATCGCCAACTATCTGCCTTTCCAGGTGCCGTCGGGCGGGCCGAACTTCTTCGAGTTCGGTGATGACGTGCTCTACGAGATCCACGTGGACAACAACGGTGACGGTCATCCGGACATCACCTACCAGTTCCGGTTCCACACGGAGATCACCAACGAGAACACGTTTCTCTACAACACCGGACCGATCGACGCGCTGGACAGCGAGAACTGGAACCGGCGCCAGTTCTACAGTGTCACCAAGGTGGACGCGCACGGCAAGGCGCAGTTGCTGGCCCGCAACGTGCCCTGCCCACCGTGCAACATCGGTCCGCTGTCCACCCCCGACTACGTGGGGCTGGCCAACGACGCCACGTTCCAGCTCAAGAGCGGTGAACGGGTCTTCGCCGGGCAGCGGGCCGAGGGGTTCTTCGTCGACCTGGGCGCCATCTTCGACCTGGGCAACCTGCGGCCCTTCCAGCAGCTGCACGTGGTCGGCAAGGACATCTTCAACGTGGCGGACGAGCCGGTCAACGCCACCGACCGGCTCAACGTGTCCAGCATCGCGTTGCAGATCCCGATCACCCACCTGGTCAGCGGCGGCGGCCGGTACGACGTCAACGACCAGCGCTCGGTGATCGGGGTGTGGACCTCGGCCGGGCGTCAGCAGGTGCGGGTGCTGGGCAGTGCCAAGGCCGCCGACGTCACCGTCGGCCCGGTGGCGCAGGTGTCGCGGCTCGGCAACCCGTTGTTCAACGAGGTCATCGTGCCGATGGCGCAGAAGGACCTTTGGAACACTCTGCCCCCGTCGGAGGACAAGCGCTTCGCCGGTCTGGTGGAGAAGCCCGAACTGGCGCAGTTGCTGCCGGTGCTCTACCCGGACGTCTTTCCCAACCTGGCCGAGCTCAACGAGTCCGGCAAGCCCCGCGCCGATCTGGTGGCGATCCTGCTGACCGGGATCCCGGCCGGGCTGATCGACGGTTTCCAGAACAACACCGGTGATCTGCAGGCGGACATGCTGCGGCTGAACACCGCGATCCCGCCGGCGAAGCGGCCGAGCCGGTTCGGTCTGCTCGGCGGTGACCTGGCCGGCTTCCCGAACGGCCGCCGAACGACCGACGACGTGGTCACCATCTCGCTGCGGGCCATCGCCGGGTTGACGTTCCCGCTGATCGACAAGAACTTCACTCCGGACGACGCGGCCGGCGCGGTGACCCACGGGCTGAGCGCCGCCGACGTGACCGCCCCGTTCCTGAAGCATTTCCCGTATCTCGGCGTGCCGTACGACGGGTTCAACAACCCGTCCTGACCGGCCCGCACGTCCCGTCCGGGCCGACCCCCGGCATCATCCAGAGAAGGTGGGGAGCATGCACGAGCACAGTCTGGCCCCGTCGGAGACCGGCGGCGTCGTCCTCGACATCGGCGGCGACATGGGTGCGCTGATCATCTACACCGGACAGGAGTTTCACGGCCGGGAGATCGAGATCAGCCCGACCGCCGACGCGGACCGGCCGGGCGCGGCCCCGCGCACCCACGCGGCGGTCCGGGAGCGGCAGGTACGTGACGGAGTTTTCTTCAGCGCCGTCTACACCGATCTGCCGGCGGGTTCCTACACCGTGTGGCGCTCCGACGAGGTGCCCGCCGGTCAGGTGACGATCACCGGCGGGGCGGTGACCGAGTTCGTCTGGCCGCAGCACGCCACCGCCGGGCGGCTGATCCCCAAGGCAGGGTGACAGGGCGGCCCCAAGGCAGGGTGACAGGACTCCCACACGACGGTGTGACGAGATCGACCTCTGGGTCGTAGACGCGTGATCGACCCCTGGGGAGGGTAGTAGGGCAAGTGAGGTAGACCGGTCGACCGACCGGACACCGAGCCGGTGCCGCGTGAGCGGCACCGGCTCGGTGTCGTCTGCGGACAGCGTCGTCGCCGCTGGGATCCGCCGGTCGGGCCGGGCGGGGTGGTGCGACTCGCCGGTCCCGCGTTACCCGGTGGGGGTCTGAATCGATAGGGCAGGTTGCGGGCCGGATGACAACGGGGAGGGCGGGTGACCGGTGCGCGACAGCAAGCCCATTTACCAGGTTCGTCTTGACGACGCACGCATTACACGCGTGTAATTTCAACGGGGTCGCTCGGACGGGCTGCATCAAAACCGGATCGAACGGGCAAGATGGACACGCCTTCCGCGTGGGGGGTTGCGCCGGCCGGGTGGGGCGGCGCGCGAAAGGAGGCACGCGTATGGATGGTCGGCTGGAGGTCGCGGACCTGCTCGGTAACGCCCCGGAGTGGCAGGAGCGGGCGCTGTGCTCGCAGACCGATCCGGAGGCGTTCTTCCCGGAGAAGGGCGGATCCACCCGCGAGGCAAAGCGGATCTGCTCTCGTTGCGAGGTGAAGTCCGAGTGCCTGGAGTACGCACTCGGTCACGACGAGCGGTTCGGCATCTGGGGCGGACTGTCCGAGCGGGAACGACGCAAGCTCAAGCGCAGGGTCGCCTGACCTGCCGCTGTCGGCCCGGACGAGTTGCCGAGTCAGGCCAACTCGTCCGGGTCGACGCCGAGCAGGTTCGCCACCTGCTCGATGATCACGTCGTGCACCAGGTCGGCGAGATCCTCCCGGTTCAACGCCCGGAACTCCAGCGGACGCCGGTAGAGCACGATCCGTGGCGGCATCTCCTGACGCCCCGGCCGGCCGGGCAGCAACCGGGCCAGCGGCACCTCGCCGTCCTCCAGCACGTCGGAGTCGTAGACGTTCAGATCCGGTGGGACGTCCTCGACGGCGAACTCGACGCCGGCCAGCTCCTTCGCGAAGCGCCGCTCCAGCGTCTCGACCGTGTCCAGGACCAGCTCGTCGAAGACCTCGGCCTTGGTCCGGGCCAACGGCACCGTCGCCGGCACCAGCCGACCGCGCAGCCCGCGCCCGTGCCGGTCCCGGCGGTCCCGACGCGCCCGGCGGGGCGTCTGCGCGCTGCCGGGCACGGGGATGGTCACTGGAATCCTCCGGTCACCTGCCCAGCGTAGTCCGGATCGGCCCTTTCCGGGCGTGGGGATCAGGAGTCCCGGCGTGTCGCGTCGGCAAGCTGGTAGTCGAGCCGGTATTAGAGATAACGTGCCGCCGTGAGGTCACCACGGCGCTGCTCCCGCAACGGCTGCCCCCGCCAGGCCGTCGCCACGTTGACCTATGTCTACAACGAGTCGACGGCGGTGGTCGGCCCGCTCGCCGCGTTCGCCGAACCGCACACCTACGACCTCTGCGAGCAGCACGCCCGCAGCCTGACCGCGCCCCGTGGCTGGCAGGTCGTCCGGCACGAGGGTGAGTTCGACCCGCCCCCGCCGACCACCGACGATCTGGTGGCGCTCGCCGAGGCGGTCCGGGAGGCGGCCCGACCGGCCCCGCCACCGCGCCCCGGCGACCCGGATGCCGTCGACATCGACATCAACCCGTCGACCGGCCGCCGTGGCCACCTCCGGGTGATCCCGCCGGCCTGACCCTGGGCCTGCCGCCTCACACTCCTACGGTACGGCCGACCCGGTCAGTGCCCGGTCAGCCGGGCCAGCAGCCCGGTCAGCCGGGACGGCCGGTCGCCGCGCGCCTCGGCCGCGTCGGCGGCGGCCACCAGCCGCAGGCCCGCGTTGACGCCGAGCCAGCGCAGCGGCTCCGGCTCCCAGCGCGGCGAGCGGTGCCCGACCCAGGGCAGCGCGGTCAACTCGCTGTCCACGCCGAGGATCAGGTCGGCGAGGGTACGGCCGGCCAGGTTGGCGGTGCCCACCCCGTCGCCGACGTACCCGCCGGCCCAGGCCAGCCCGGTGGCCCGGGCCAACCCCACCGACGCCGCCCAGTCGCGGGCGACGCCGAGCGGGCCGCCCCAGGTCCGGGCCACCGGCACCGCGTCGCCGAGCACCGGGAACAGCTCGCCGAGCGTGCGGCGCAGCGCGGTGAACACCCGATGGTCGCGGTCGTACTCGGGCCGGACCCGGGACCGAAAGTGGTACGGCGCGCCGCGCCCGCCGAACGCCAGCCGGCCGTCGGCGGTCCGCTGCCCGTAGATGATCAGATGCCGGAAGTCGCTGAACGTCTCCCGCCGCGCCAGCCCGATCCGGGCCCAGACCTCGTCCGGCAGCGGCTCGGTGGCGATCATCAGCGAGTAGACCGGAGCCACCGCGCGGCGGGCACCGGGCAGCGCCGGGGTGTAGCCCTCGGTCGCCCGTACCACCACCGGGGCGCGGACCGTGCCGGTCGGTGTCCGGGCCGCCCCGGGCCGGTACCCGGTGACCGGGGTCCGTTCGTGGATCGTCACGCCGCGTCGTTCGACGGCCCGGGCCAGGCCACGGACCAGCCGGGCGGGGTGGATCGCCGCGCAGTGCGGGGTGTAGGTGCCACCGAGCACGCCGTCGGCGGCACACCGGGCGGTCGCCGCGTCGGCGTCGAGCAGGGCCAGGTCGGCGTCGGTGCCGCCGTACGCGTGGACCTCGGCGACCGCCGCCTCGGCCCGCCGCAGCTGCGCCGGGGTACGGGCCAGGGTGACCGTGCCGCCGTGGCTCCAGTGGCAGTCGATGTCCTCGGCGGCGGCGACCCGGCCGACCTCGTCGACCGTGGCGTACATGGCCTGCTGCATGGCGACCGCCGCGTCCCGGCCGTGCCGGCGGGCCAGCGCCGTCGACGAGCTGGGCAGCAGCGCCGAGCACCAGCCGCCGTTGCGGCCGGAGGCTCCGTACCCGGCGATCTCCCGCTCCAGCACCACGATCCGCAGCGCCGGATCGGCGCGGGCCAGGTAGTACGCCGTCCACAGCCCGGTGTAGCCGGCGCCGACGATCGCCACATCGGCGGTCGCGTCGCCGTCCAGCGCGGGCCGGGCCGCCAACTCGTCTTCCACGGTGGCCATCCAGTGCGACACGTCTCGGTAGTCACCGTGACCGCGCATCTCCACGACCCTCCTGTTGTCGGCCCGGCGCTACAGGCGCTGCCAGGCCTCGGTGAGTACGGCCCGCAGGATCTGTTCGATCTCGTCGAACTCGGCCTGGCCGGCGATCAGCGGCGGGGCGAGCTGAATCACCGGATCGCCTCGGTCGTCGGCCCGGCAGTACAGCCCGGCGGCGAACAGCGCGCCGGAGAGGAACCCGCGCAGCAGCCGCTCCGACTCGGCATCGTCGAAGCTCTCCCGGGTGACCTTGTCCTTGACCAGTTCGATGCCGTAGAAGTACCCGTCGCCCCGGATGTCACCGACGATCGGCAGGTCGTACAGCTTCTCGAGAGTGCCCCGGAAAGCGCTTTCGTTGGCCCGTACGCGCCCGGTCAGCTCCTCCCGGGCGAAGATCTCCAGGTTGGCCAGCGCCACCGCGCAGGAGACCGGATGTCCGCCGAAGGTGATCCCGTGACCGAACGACTCGGTGCCGTGCAGGAACGGCTCGATCAACCGGTCCGCCGCGATCATCGCGCCGAGCGGCGAATAGCCGGAGGTCAGCGCCTTCGCAGTGGTGACGATGTCCGGGCGGTAGCCGTACCGCTCGGCGCCGAAGTACTCGCCGAGCCGGCCCCACGAGCAGATCACCTCGTCGGAGACGAGCAGCACGTCGTACGCGTCGCAGATCTCGCGTACCCGTTCGAAGTAACCCGGCGGCGGCGGGAAACAGCCGCCGGCGTTCTGCACCGGCTCCAGGAAGACGGCGGCGACCGTTTCCGGGCCCTCGCGTTCGATCGCCCGACCGATCTCGTCGGCCGCCCACCGGCCGAACGCCACCGGGTCGTCGCCGTGCTCCGGCGCCCGGTAGAAGTTGGTGTTCGGCACCTTGATCCCGCCCGGCACCAGCGGCTCGAAGTCGGCCTTGATGCCAGGCAGCCCGGTGATCGCCAGCGCCCCCATCGTGGTGCCGTGGTAGGCGATGTCCCGGCTGACCACCTTGTGCTTGGTGGGTTTGCCGACCCGCTTGAAGTACGCGCGGGCCAGCTTCCACGCCGACTCCACCGCCTCGGAGCCGCCGGTGGTGAAGAAGACCCGGTTGAGGTCGCCGGGGGCGAGCGCGGCGATCCGCTCGGCCAGCTCGATCGCGGTCGGGTGGGCGTACGACCAGATCGGGAAGTACGCCAGTTGGCCGGCCTGCTTCGCGGCGGCCTCGGCCAGCTCGGACCGGCCGTGACCGGCGTTGACCACGAACAGCCCGGCCAGCCCGTCCAGCAGCCGGCGTCCCTCGCTGTCCCAGACGTACGCGCCGTCGCCGCGCACGATGGTCGGCACCGGGGCGTCCCGGTAGCTGGACATCCGGGTGAAGTGCAGCCAGAGGTGGTCGGTCGGGTTGCCCATGTCGTGGCCCCATCGCGTCGGTCGCACCGGCGCCTGCGCAGGCGCCGTCCTGGCTACGGTTATCGCACAGATCCGCCGCTTCCTGCAAGTTTCACGAGATCAATAGTGCAGTTCGGCCACGATTTGAGCAGTCTAAGCTACCCGAATCGACGAAATCCGTATCCGCGGGCCCGGTACAAGCGCGGGTACGACGAAGGGCGGACCTGGGTTGGGCCCGCCCTTCGGTGCGGTTCCGTGGAATCCGCTGGTTCGTCTACCGGTGTGCCGTGGCCCACCGGGCGGCTGCCGCGACCAGTTCGGGCAGTTCGGCCGGGGTGGGCAGGCCGGCGAGGTTGGCGACCGGCACCCAGCGGGTGCTGGCGACTTCCGCCAGCTGCGCGGTCAGGTCGCCACCGGAGGCGCGGCACACGTACACGAAGCCGATGTGCCGATGCGCGCCGATCTCTGCGTCGGTTGTCCAACCACGCCCCTTCAAGCAGGGCACTGGTTCAGCCTTGCCGACCCGCGAGTTGAAGCTCAGACACGTTACGCCAGCGCTTCAAGGTCTCTCAGCTTCAACTCGCGGAAAATCTGGATGCCGGAGGTACCGGCCGGGGAAGTATGCGGCGGCTAGCTCAGCCTCTCCCGCAAGGTGGGGCTGAGCCAGCCAGAGCTGAGCCGGGGCCCTCGGGTGGCCGGCGTCGAGGTCGTCGCCGCCGGTCAGCCCGGGGAGGATCCTGCTCGTGCCCTACGGGCACGGGTGAATGCCGCTGGTGGAGTGCGGGGTGCGCACGCCGGACAGGTGGTCCCAGTCCCGGTCGGGGCAGCGGCCGTACCAACGGGTGCCGACCTGGGTGGTGCGACTGCTGTCCGAGTAGTAGATGGTGACCATCAGGTGGTACTCGAGTGGAATGGCCTGTGCCGGAGCGCTGGCGGCTACCAGGGTGGTGGCCACCACGAGGAGAGCCGCGGCGAAGGTGTTGCGGATCAAGGTCAGCATCGTCCGGTTCCCTTCTGGATGGTCGACATTCGGTAGTAGCACCGTAGCAGTCCGTGGGTGAGGCGTGGGGCGCGGTGAAGATCCGACAAACACCCGCGAGCGGTCAGTCGGTGGTCGCCGGGCGGCCGGCGTTGAGGTCGACGCTGCCGCCGGCCGGGATGGGCAGGAACGTCGGGCAACCCTTGGCGGTCTCGTCGGTCAGGCAGCGCTGGAACACCTCGTACAGGATGTAACCCTCCGGGCCGAGCACCTCGACAAGCTGGCGGATCTGCTTGAGCTTCTCCTCGACCGTGGCGTTCTGCTCGGTGATCGCCCGCCGCTCGGTGATCGCCACCTGCACCGCGGCCAGGCCGTCGACCAGGTCCTGACGCGGCGTCGGCTTCTGCAGGGTCAGATTGAACTGCAGGAAGTACGCCCGCCCACCGGTGGTGGCCTGCACCGCCGCGCCCAGATCCTCGTTGATCGCCGTCTCGAACGCGGCCCGGGTGGCCGGGTCGTTGTACAGCGCCAGCCAGTCGTACTTCTGCGCCTCGGTGGTCATCGCCTTGTGCAGCGGCTGCCCGATGTAGAACCGCAGCAGGTCCAACCAGTGTTTGGTGGTCCGGCCGTCGCCGTCCATCACCGGCTGGAACTTCAGCCCGATCTCCTCGTGGAACTCCCGCAGCATCCCACCCTCGTCGGCACACGAGGTGTCCAGGTGGAAGGTGAGCCCGCCGGAGACGGTCAGTTCCTGGTTGTCCTTGGAGACCACCACGAACGGCGTCGACTCGGAGCCCTCGTTGCCGGTGAAGTCGAACGTCCGCTGGCCGGCCGGGTACACGTAGTACCGCTCGCCCGGCCCGTCCCAGGTGCGGTTGTTCTGGGTGACGCAGGCCTGGTAGGTGGTGCTGGAGAAGGCGCCCGCGTCGTAGTGCAGCGCCACCTGGTCCGACTCGGTGCTCACCGTGGTGCAGCCGGTCACGGTCAACACCAGCAGCGCACCGACACCCGCGATCACCCGTAGCTGACGACGCATCCGTTTGCCCCACTTCCCTCGACGTGTGCCGTCAGGGTAGGGAAGCGAATCAATCCGACTGGTCCGGCCGTACCGTAGGTGTCAGCTGCCAGTGCGGTCGGCTTGCGGCCGCACCGCGCCGTCCTGGTCGGGCTAGAAGCAGTACGGGACCGTGATCGAGGTGAAGTACGCAGTACGTTCGCCCGTCAGATACTTGTAGTTGCCATCTGGGCACCTGAAGTGGTAACCGATACCGACCTCGGTGGCGTGGCTGCTGTCCGAGTAGTAGTAGTAGATGACCGTGTGATAGTCGGGCGGGGCGCTCTGCGCTGGGGTGGCCGTGAGTGCGATGGTGGTTGCCACGGCCAGTAGCGTCGCCGCCAGGGCGCTGCGAAGATAATTGCGCACGGCTGATGCCTCTCCGTTTGGTCACCATGGGTTGCTCTAAAGTAGCACCGAGTGGTGACCTCTGTGGACCCCGGTGAACAATCGACATATGCCGCACCGGCGCCCACCCGTGGTCCCGCCGGTGGGGCGCTGCTGACGCAGGTCAGGCCGTACCCCAGGTGTAGGTCTGCTTGCGCAGCTTCAAATAGACGAACGCCTCGGTGGAGACGACCCCCTCGACCGAACGCAGCCGCTGCAGGATC
The DNA here is from genome assembly GCF_048060215.1 of Micromonospora sp. LOL_021. NCBI lineage: Bacteria > Bacillati > Actinomycetota > Actinomycetes > Micromonosporales > Micromonosporaceae > Micromonospora > Micromonospora sp. LOL_021. The sequence goes on from NZ_JBHMIN010000015.1 coordinate 66,475, forward strand.
TCCAGCAGGTGGTCGTCGTTGCGGCAGACCACCTCAGTGAGCAGGTCGAACGACCCGGCGGTGATCACCACGTAGTCGACCTCGTCCAGCTCCGCGAGCCGGTCGGCGACCGTCTCCAGATCCCCGGCGGTACGCAGCCCGATCATCGCCTGGCGGGGGAAGCCGAGCTGCAGCGGATCGGTGACCGCGACGATCTGCATCACCCCGGCGTCGAGCAGCCGCTGCACCCGCTGGCGGACCGCCGCCTCGGACAGCCCGACCGCCTTGCCGATCGTCGCGTACGGGCGCCGCCCGTCCTCCTGCAACTGTTCGATGATTTGTTTCGCCACGTCGTCGAGGACGACGTGACCGGAGCCGCCGCCACCCTGCTGTCGTGTCCCCATCCGGGTCTCCTCGTCTGTCAGAATCGGCGCATTGTGCCGCACCGCTGATACGTCGCCGAGCGGCTCGGCGTTAAGAGTCCGAGTCTGGCGTATTTCGTGGTCAATGGCGAGCGACGCAACGGAATCCCTTGTGAAGTGCGCATCTGCATGCCAGGATCGGCGTCTGATCGATTCACAAGCTACGCCTTTCCTCCGGGTCGGCCCCGCTGGCCCGCACCTTTCCCGGCCCCGCCGGCCCGTACCCCTCAGGAGCCGTCCATGCGCAGTCGCCTCCGCCCCCCACCGTCCGTGCCGGCCGCCGCCCTGCTCTCGGCGTTTGGCATGCGCCGTACCCTCACCCGGCGCACCCTGGTCCGTGGCGCCGCCACCTCCGGCGGGCTGCTGCTCGCCGGCGGCGCGTTCGCCGCCTGCGGCACCCCGGCCGCCCAGCAGACCGAGGAGAGCTGCGTCAGCGAGGACCTGTCCGACAGCGAACAGGTAATCAACTTTTCGAACTGGCCGCAGTACATCGATGTCGACGCCGACGACGAGAGCCGCCGACCCACCCTGGAGGCGTTCCAGCAGACCTCCGGCATCACGGTCACGTACACCGAGGACATCAACGACAACAACGAGTTCTTCGGCAAGGTGCAGAACCAGCTGTCCGCCTGCCAGCCCACCGGGCGGGACATCATGGTGCTCACCGACTGGCTGGCCGCCCGGATGATCCGACTCGGCTGGGTGCAACAGCTCGACAAGGCCAACCTGCCCAACGTCACCGCCAACCTGCTGCCGTCGCTCAAGGCCCGGCCGTTCGATCCGGACGACTCCTACGCCGTACCGTGGCAGTCGGGTCTGACCGGGATCGCCTACAACGGCAGCGTCACCGGTGAGGTCCGCACCATCGACGACCTGCTCACCCGAGCCGACCTCAAGGGCCGGGTGACCGCGTTGACCGAGATGCGCGACACCATGGGGCTGCTGCTGCAGTCGAGCGGGCACGACCCGGCCGACTTCACCGACGCGCAGTTCGACGACGCTCTGGAGAAGCTGCGCCGGGCGGTCGCCGACGGGCAGATCCGCCGGTTCACCGGCAACGACTACGCCGCCGACCTGGCCCGGGGCGACGTCGCCGCCTGCATCGGCTGGTCCGGCGACGTGATCCAGCTGGCCGCCGAAGACCCCAACATCGTCTTCCAGGCACCGGAATCCGGGCTGATCCTGTTCTCCGACAACATGCAGGTGCCCAACCAGGCCGCCCACAAGACCAACGCTGAGAAGCTGATGGACCACTACTACGACCCGGCGGTCGCCGCCGAGGTCGCCGCATACGTCAACTTCATCTGCCCGGTCGCCGGTGCCCAGGAGGCGATGACCGCCATCGACCCGGAGCTGGCCGCCAACCCGCTGATCTTCCCCGACGAGGCGCTGCTCGCCCGGTCGGCCGTGTTCATGGCGTTGACCGAGGAGCAGGAACGCACGTACGAGCAGAAGTTCCAGCAGGTCATCGGGGTCTGAGGCAGGCACCGATGGCGACCGACCCGACCGGCGGCGACCCACGTCCCGCCGACCCGACCGCCGGGGACCTGCGACTGGTCGACCTGACCAAGCGGTTCGGCCCGTTCACCGCAGTGGACGGACTCGACCTGACCATCCAGCAGGGGGCGTTCTTCGCCCTGCTCGGCGCCTCCGGCTGTGGCAAGACCACCACCCTGCGGATGGTCGCCGGGCTGGAGCAGCCCACCAGCGGCCGGCTGCTGCTCGGCGGGCGGGACATCACCCGGCTGCGGCCGTACCGCCGGCCGGTGAACACCGTCTTCCAGAGCTACGCACTCTTCCCGCACCTCAGTGTGGCCGACAACGTCGCGTTCGGACTGCGGCGGCGCGGCATCCGCGACGTGCGCCCGCAGGCCGAGCAGATGCTGGAGCTGGTGCAGCTGGACGGCTTCGGCCCGCGCCGACCGCAGCAGCTCTCCGGCGGGCAGCAGCAGCGGGTCGCCCTGGCCCGCGCGTTGATCAACCACCCGCAGGTGCTGCTGCTCGACGAACCGCTCGGCGCGCTCGACCTGAAACTGCGCCGGCAGATGCAGGCCGAGCTGAAACGCATCCAGACCGAGGTCGGCATCACCTTCGTACACGTCACCCACGACCAGGAGGAGGCCATGACGATGGCCGACACGGTCGCGGTGATGAACGCCGGCCGGATCGAGCAGCTCGGCCCGCCCGCGCAGATGTACGAGTTCCCGGCGACCGCGTTCGTGGCGAACTTCCTCGGCCAGTCGAACCTGCTTGCCGGCGAGGCCACCGGCCGGTCCGGCGACGACGTGCTGGTCACCGCGTACGGCTCGCGGTTCACCGTGCCCGCGGCCCGGTCCCGGTCCGTCGACGGTCCGGTCCATCTGGGGGTACGCCCGGAAAAGCTCGCCCTGACCCGGGACGCCGAGGCCGTACCGGCCGGGGCGCAGTCGGTCACCGGCGTGGTCACCGAGCTGGCGTACCTCGGGGTCAGCACCCAGTACCAGGTGCGCACCGGCTGGGGCACCGAGCTGAGCGTGTTCAGCCCGAACAGCGGGGACGGAGCTCTGCTGCCGGTCGGTGCCGAGGTGGCCGCCTACTGGCAGCCGGCGCACGCCTTCCTGCTGGCCCGCGAGCAGGGCGCCGGCGACCAGACCGCCCCGCTGCTCGACGACGCCGTACCCGCGTCATGAGCATCCTGGCCCACGTCGGCGGGGGAGCGGGGGGCAAGCCCCCCGCCCTGGTGCCGGCTGCCCGGCGGCGCAGCCGGCTGCTGCCGTACCTGCTGCTGTTGCCGGGCGGGGCGTGGCTGACCCTGTTCTTCGCGGTGCCGGCGGTGCAGCTCGCCGCGACCAGCCTGTACGACCCGACCGGTTCGCTGGCCACCGGGTACGCGATGACCTGGTCGTTCGGCAACTATCCGGACGCGCTGTCGGCGTACTGGACGCAGTTCGGGCGCGGCTTCCTCTTCGCCGGCATCGCCACCGTGATCGCGGTGCTGCTCGGCTACCCGCTGGCGTACGCGATCGCCCGGCGGGCCGGCCGGTGGAAGAACCTGATGCTGATCTGCGTCGTCGCCCCGATGTTCACCAGTTTCCTGGTCCGCACCCTGGCCTGGAAGACGATCCTGTCGGAGAACGGCTGGCTGGTCGGCGTACTGCGGGATCTGCACCTGCTCGCGCCGGACGGCCGCCTGCTGTTCACCCCGGTCGCGGTGGTGCTCGGGCTGACGTACAACTTTCTGCCGTTCATGGTGCTGCCGCTGTACGCGAGCCTGGACCGGCTCGATCCCCGGCTGCTGGAGGCGGCCAGCGACCTGTACGCGAGCCCGGCGCGGGCCTTCTGGCGGGTGACCCTGCCGTTGTCGGCACCCGGCCTGGTCGCCGGCACCCTGCTGACCTTCATCCCGGCCTCCGGTGACTACATCAACGCCCGGCTGCTCGGCACCCCCAACGAGTACATGATCGGCAACGTGATCGACTCGGCGTTCCTGGTGCGGCTGGACTATCCGCAGGCGGCGGCGCTGTCGTTCCTGCTGATGGCGGCGATCCTGATCATCGTGTCGGTCTACGTCCGGCGCGCCGGCACCGAGGAGGTGCTGTGATGGACCCGAGCGCGACGGGGACCGGTGCGCGGCTGGCCCGGTGGCTGGTCGACCGCTGGGTGTTCGGCGTGGGTCTGCTGGTGCTCGGCTACCTGCTGCTGCCGGTGGCGGTGGTCGCCGGGTTGTCGTTCAACCGGCCGTCCAGCCGGCTGTCCTACGACTTCAACGAGTTCACGTGGGACAACTGGCGGCAGCCGTGTGCGACCAGCGACATGTGCGACGCGGTGCTGCGCAGCGTACAGATCGGGTTCCTGGCCACCGCCGGGGCCACGATCCTCGGCACCCTGATGGCGTTCGCGCTGGTCCGGCACCGGTTCCGGGGGCGGTCCGCGGTCAACCTGCTGATCTTCCTGCCGATGGCCACGCCGGAGCTGGTGATGGGCTCGTCGCTGCTGACCCTGTTCGTGGCCGGGGCGGTGCCGCTCGGCTTCTGGACCGTGGTGACCGCCCACGTGATGTTCTGCCTGAGCTTCGTGGTGGTCACCGTGAAGGCGCGGCTGGCCGGCATGGACACCCGGCTGGAGGAGGCGGCGATGGACCTGTACGCCGCCGAATGGAAGACGTTCCGTCTGGTCACCCTGCCGCTGGTGCTGCCCGGCATCGTGGCCGCCGCGCTGCTGGCCTTCTCGCTGTCGTTCGACGACTTCATCGTCACGAACTTCAACTCCGGAACCACGGTGACCTTCCCGATGTACGTCTGGGGTGCCGCCCAGCGTGGCATCCCGCCGCAGGTCAACGTGGTCGGTACGGCGATGTTCGCGGTCGCGCTGCTGCTGGTGGTGCTCGGCGGTGCCCTCGGGCGGCGGCGGGGCCAGGTCAGTCCTCGATCGCGTGCATGACGTGCTTGAGCCGGGTGTAGTCCTCCAGCCCGTACATGGACAGGTCCTTGCCATGGCCGGAGTGCTTGAAGCCGCCGTGCGGCATCTCCGCCACGATCGGGATGTGGGTGTTGACCCAGACGCAGCCGAAGTCGAGCCGGCGGGTCATCCGCATCGCCCGGCCGTGGTCGCGGGTCCACACCGAGGCGGACAGGCCGTACCGGACGCCGTTGGCCCACCGGACCGCCTCGTCCTCGTCGGTGAACCGCTGCACGGTGATCACCGGCCCGAACACCTCGTCCTGGATGATCTCGTCGGGCTGGCGTACCCCGGCGACCACCGTCGGGGCGTAGAAGAAGCCCCGGTCGCCGACCCGTACGCCGCCGGTGTGCAGCTGCGCGTGGTCCGGTAGCCGGTCGACGAAGCCGGTGACCCGGCCCAGCTGGTCGGCGTTGTTCAACGGCCCGTACGCCACGTCCGGCTCGTCCGGTAGCCCGGTCTTCGTCGACCGGGCCTGCTCGGCCAGGGCGGCGACGAAGTCGTCGTGCACGCCCGGCCCGGCCAGCACCCGGGTCGCCGCCGTGCAGTCCTGCCCGGCGTTGAAGTAGCCGGCACCGGCGATCGCCTCGGCAGCCGCCGCCACGTCGGCGTCGTCGAAGACCACCACCGGGGCCTTGCCGCCCAGTTCCAGGTGGGTGCGCTTGAGGTCGGGCGCGGCGGCGGCCGCCACCTCCATGCCGGCCCGGGTGGAGCCGGTGATCGACACGAACTCCGGCGTCGGGTGGGCGACCAGCGCCCGGCCGGTGTCCCGGTCGCCGCAGACCACGTTGAACACGCCCGGCGGCAGGAACTCGGCGGCGATCTCGGCCAGCAGCAGGGTGGACAGCGGGGTGGTGTCGGACGGTTTGAGCACCACCGTGTTGCCGGCGGCCAGCGCCGGGGCGATCTTCCAGACCGCCATCATCAGCGGATAGTTCCAGGGCGTCACCTGCGCGCAGACCCCGATCGGCTCCCGGCGTACGTAGGAGGTGTGCCCGGCCAGGTACTCGCCGGCCGATTTGCCCTCCAGCACCCGGGCCGCCCCGGCGAAGAACCGGAGCTGGTCGACGCTGGGCGGCAGCTCCTCGTCGGCGGTCAGCTGGCGTGGCTTGCCGGTGTTGCGGACCTCGGCGTCGACCAGGTCGGCGGCGCGGGCCTCGACCGCGTCGGCCAGCTTGAGCAGGGCCAGCTGCCGCTGCGCCGGGGTGGTGTCCCGCCAGCTTTCGAAGGCGGTGGCGGCGGCCGACATGGCCCGGTCGACGTCGGCGGGGCTGGACGTTGGTGATTGGGCGAACACCTCACCGGTGCACGGGTCGACCAGGTCCTGGTAGCCGCCGTCGACCGGGTCGACGTAGGCGCCGTCGACGAAGTTGCGCACCGTCTGCTTGTCGGTCATGGTTCGGCTCCTGCACGTCGGCTCGGCCTGGATCAGGCAGGATGAGGTATCCGCCAGCTAGGAGCCATCTTCGCGACCGAAATCGCAGCAGACAAGAGGTACGGCAACTGTTTCCGTGCGCGCGTTGTTGGACCGTGCCGCCTCGTCAGCGTGTCTCACGCCGCTTCGTCGGCGTGTCGGGCGAGGAACTCGTCGATCGCCTGACGAATGAGCCCCGACCGGCCTCCCTTGTCGTTGCCGGCGAGTTCGTCCAGCCGCCGCACGGCCGTCGCGGAGAGGCGGACTCCGGTAACGATCATGGGTACGCTCTCCGGTGACGGCGCAGGGCCAAGATCGGGGCCTCTGGAGGCGTCGCGTAGCAGCTCCGAGATGTCGCCACCCTGGTCGAAATACGCCACCAGCTCCTCGCGGCTCATCGTCCGCGGATCACGGCTCGCACTCATCGTGTCCCCTCCATCCACTGCTTGACCTCCTCCGGCGTCGCGGGCCGAGCCGCCAGGGTCGCGTAGCTGTTGACCTTCCCCACCCGCTCACACAGCACCATGATCACGCGTGCTGTGTCAGCCAGGCCAGCTACCGGAATGCGGGCCGGTGCTCCGGCCTTCAGGCCGGGGGTGAAGGCCCGCGCTGGGAGGCCGCCAGGGCCCGAGCAGTGCTCTAACCTGGCCGGTTCTGCTGCTCGATGTACTGCGTCACGATGCTCAGTGGCGCGCCGCCGACGGAGCCGGCGAAGTACGAGCCCGACCAGAGCTTGTTGGCCCGGTAGAAGTGGCGTGCGAGGTCGGGGAACTCCTGCCGCGGGCGGCGCGACGAGACGCCCTTGAGTGAGTTGACCAGGCGGGAAACGGCGACTTTGGGTGGGTGGTCGACCAGCAGGTGGACATGGTTGTCCTCGCCGTTGAACTCGACCAGTTCGGCCTCGAAGTCCGTGCATACGTCCCGCATGATCTGTTCCATGCGGGTCAGGTGCCGGTCGGTGAACACCGTGTGCCGGAACTTCGTCACGAAGACCAAGTGAACATGCATCGCGAAAACGCAGTGCCTGCCGGTACGGATACCCTCGAGTTCTGCCATAGGCCAACATGATATCGTGTGGTTCGTGCAGCTCCGGTACCAGTTCCGGGTCTACCCGACACCCGGCCAGCAGATCGCGCTGGCCCGGGCGTTCGGATGCGCCCGGGTGGTGTTCAACGACGGGCTGCGCCTCCGGCAGACCGCCCACGAGCAGGGCCTGCCGTACATCTCGGACGCCGAACTGTCGAAGCGGGTCATCACGCGGGCCAAGACGACTCCGGAGCGGGCGTGGCTGGGCGAGGTGTCCGGCGGTGGTGTTGCAGCAGGCCCTCGCGGACCTGAACACCGCGTACCGCACCTTCTTCGCCTCGATCACGGGCAGACGCAAGGGCCGCATGGTGGCCCCGCCGAGGTTCCGGTCCCGTAAGGACAACCGGCAGGCCATCCGCTTCACCCGTAATTCCCGGTTCACGGTCCTGGACAACGGTCGTCTGCGGCTGCCGAAGATCGGCGACCTGGCGGTGCGCTGGTCCCGAATACTGCCGTCGGACCCGTCGTCCGTGACGGTCATCCGGGACGCCGCCGGACGGTATTTCGCCTCGTTCGTCGTGCGGGCCACGGACGAGCCGTCGCCGCCGACCGACGCCGAGGTGGGGATCGATCTGGGGCTGACGCACTTCGCGGTCATGTCGGACGGCACGAAGGTCGCCGCACCCAGGTTCCTGCGCCGCGCGGCCCGCAAACTGAAACGGCTGCAACAGGCCCTGTCGCGCAAACAGCGGGGCAGCAACCGCCGTGGGAAGGCTGTCGTGAAGGTCGCCAGGGTGCACGCCCGGGTGGCCGACACCCGGCGGGACTGGCAGCACAAGCTGTCCACGACGATCATCCGTGAGAATCAAGCGGTGTACGTCGAGGACCTGTGTGTCGTCGGTCTCGGCCGGACCCGGCTGGCGAAGTCGGTGCACGACGCGGGATGGTCGTCGTTCGTCGGCATGCTGGAGTACAAGGCGGCGCGGTACGGGCGTACCTTCGGCCGGGTGGACCGGTGGCTCCCGTCCACCCGGATGTGCTCGGACTGCGGCCGGATCAACGAGAAGATGGCGCTGAACGTGCGGTCGTGGGTGTGTCCGTGTGGCGGTCACCACGACCGGGACGTCAACGCGGCGATCAACATCAAGGCCGCCGGGCAGGCGGACTTCAACGACCGTGGAGCGCGGGTAGGACCGAGACTTGTCCCGGCACCGCGCGGTGAAACGGTAACCCACCAGAACACTGTGCGTGTCACGCGCAGCGTGGCTGGAATCGCCGCCGTTTAGGGCTGCGAGGATGTCAACGCCAGCAGGAGTGTCCCGATGTGGTTCTCGATCCGCTGCGGCGAGTGGAGCGCTTCGACCGTCTCCTGTTCGGAGACGCCGTGCCGTGCCGCGCTGATCTTGCCGGCCTCAGTCCACCCGTACTCTCGCGCAATCACGGCACCAGCGTACAACGCGTAAAACGCATGCACCGGCAGCACCGCTGTCGCAGCTCTGAGTGACGTCGGCGCGTAAGGGCCTGGCGGGCGGAACGGGTTACGGCCGTGCGGATGCTGGGTGAAATCTGGTGGATGACCGTCGCCGGCATCGGCGATGATTTCATGCGTGGACGCTCGTCATCGGCAGGTCCGGGCTCGGTACACCGCCGACACCGTCACCGTGTACCAGGCGTACCCGGCGGAGATCGCTGTGCCGGCGTTGGCGAACGGGCGGTTCGTGGCTCCGTTCAAGCGGGGCCGGATGACGTGGATCAAGCCGTCGTTCCTGTGGATGATGTATCGGTGCGGGTGGGCGTCCAAGCCCGGTCAGGAGCGGGTGCTGGCGGTCGAGATCCGGCGCAGCGGGTTCGAGTGGGCGCTGGCGGCAGCGTGCCTGAGCCACTTCGACCGAAGCTTGTACCCGGACCGCGGTACGTGGGCGCGACGGGTGAGGACGAGCCCGGTGCGGGTGCAGTGGGATCCTGAGCGGTCGCTGCGGCTCGGGCCGCTGCCGTACCGGTCGCTGCAGGCGGGGCTGTCCGGCGAAGCGGTCGACCGGTACGTCGACGAGTGGACCGTCGCCATCACCGAGGTGACCGGGCTGGCGCACGCCGTGCGTGACCGGCTTTCCGCTGGTGATGACGCGGGTGCTGCCGCCCTGCTGCCGGCCGAGCGGGTCTATCCGTTGCCGGTCGAGGTTGCGGCGGTCATCGGCGCCGACCCGACACCGGCGGCGACCTGCTGATACCGCAGGACGGGATCGAGCACGTCAGCCGTTGGTACTGGTTGAGCTTGATGCCTCAGGTGCATCTTGATGCACCTGAAGCATCAAGCCATCGGAGGCATCATGTGGGTCCGGGGCTCGTCAGGCGCGGTCGTGCAGAGTGACCTGGTAGCCGTCGGGGTCGGCGAAGGTGAAGGTCCGACCGAAGGGGCCGTCGATCGGCGCGGAGACGATGGTGTGACCGTCGGCGACGAGAGCATCGTGAATGTCCTGTACGTCTGTGGCGTGGAGCCAGATGGCTGCACCGATGCCCGGCTGAGCAACGGATCCAAGGTCGGTGCCGGGGACGATCTCGCGCAGCGCGAACGCGATGGGCTTGGTCTCGAAGACGACGGCGTGCGCAGGCCCGGCCGGCGAGCGTACGAGCCCGAGGTACTGCTCGTAGAACGCCCGCGAGGCGTCGAGGTCGCGTGCCTGCAGCGAGATGAAGTCGGGGCCGGTGACGGGCATGATGATCTCCTCCGGTCGTGTCAGGTTCCTGACATCGCGCAATGTATGTCAGGATGCTGACATGAGTCAAGGCGGGCGGGGCAATGGGCAGGGCGTCGACCTGGAGACATCGCTGGGCTATCTGCTGAAGGAGGCGTCGAGCGCGCTCCGGATGGCCATGGAGGAGGTTCTGCGACCACTCGGGATGAGCGTGACGCGTTACTCGTGCCTGGAGTTGCTGGCGCAACGGCCAGGCCTGTCGAACTCCGAGCTCGCGCGGGGCGCCTTCGTGACCCGGCAGTCAATGAACGTGCTGCTCCAGACGCTGGAGCGAGAGGGCTACGTGACCAGACCGGCGGAAGCGCCCGTCGGGAAGGTGCTGCCCACGCGGCTCACGCCTCTGGGTCGGCAGAGTCTCGAAAAGGCGACCGTCGCGGTCCGGTCGGTCGAGGTCAGGATGCTGGCCGGGTTGACCGAGACCGAGCAGTCGGAGGCGTTGCGGATCCTGCGGCGGATGGTCCGTTCCCTGCGCGATGGCGACGACGGCGCTTAGCGGGGCCGACCGCATTTGATTCGAGACTCGAAGTAACCTATGCTTCGAGGCTCGAAGTAACATGGTGGGGCCGGTGGCCCGGAAAGGTACGTCCTGATGCACTCGTTTGCCGGAACCACTGCGCTGATCACCGGGGCCTCGAAGGGCATTGGGGAGGCGTACGCACGGGAACTCGCGTCCCGCGGAGCCGCCCTCGTCCTCGTCGCCCGCTCGACCGAAGCGCTGGAGAAGCTCGCCGCGACACTGCGGCAGACCCACCAGTCCCAGATCGTCGTACTCGCCGCTGATCTGTCCGACCGCGCCGCGCCGCACGCCATCGTCGACACCCTCGCCGAGCAGCGCGTCGAGATCGACCTGCTGATCAACAACGCGGGTATGGGCGCGGTCGGCCCGTTCCTGACCCGCCCGTTGGCTCCGAACGTCGACTCGGTCGAGCTCAACATCACCGCCCTCATGGGCCTTGTGCACAGCGTCGGAGGCCGCATGCTGGAGCGTGGCCACGGCGGCATCATCAACGTGTCCTCGGTGGCCGGCTTCCAACCCATGCCGTTCCAGGCCAGCTACGCCGCGACCAAGGCGTTCGTGCTGTCGTTCACCGAAGCCCTCGCCGAGGAACTGCACGACACCGCAGTACGGGTGATGGCGGTGCATCCCGGACCTGTCGCGACCGGGTTCTTCGATGGCACCACCGCGAAGATGCACACCAGAGCCGTCCCGCCCGAGCGTATCGCGGCGAAGTCGCTCGACGATTTCGCGCGTGGCAAAGAGATCTCGTTCCCCGGCGGTCTGTCCGATCGCGGCATCGCGTTCGCCTCGCGCCTCCTGAGCCGCAAGCGGGCAGCGCGCCTGAGTGGCAACCTCAACCGCAGGGCGGGGTTTGACCGCGTCGGCGACGTCGACACCCCGGCAGCCACCTGACCCCGCCCGACCTCGCAGCGTGGCGTTCAGAGTTGGCCGAGATCGACTTCAACGGAGAAGGGCGCGGTCAGTTTTACGACGCCGGTGAAGATCTCGCCATCGCGGTAGCGCCCAGTCGCCGAGTCAAGAACGTACGTGTAGACCAGCGGTGCGCCGGTGGCGGCCTGCTCGACCCGCCAGTAGAACTGGATGCCAACCCTGGCGTACTGGTCAGCCTTGACGATCCGGTCGGTCGTTTCCGATCCGGGAGAGACCACCTCGACCACCAGCAGCACATGCTCGGGGCGGGTCGGGGTGACGTCGATGGTGTCCGCCCGGTAAACCGTCACATCGGGACGACGGTTGTTCAACGGCACGTCCTGGAGCCGAACATCGAAGTCGGTGTCAGCGTTCCAATCCGGCCCGGCGGCACCATCCAGAGCGTTCGCCAGCAGCCTGGCAAGGCGATTGTGCCGATTGAAGGCACTCGGACTCACGAGGACCATCCCATCCACGATCTCGATGCCCGCACACTCTGCCGATCAGCAGGCTGCCTGACCGTTTGGGCCGACCATCCACACCTGCCAGATGCAGGTCCCACCCATATGGCCAACGATCCCGACCGCGCTGCCGTTCGTCCCGCTGGCGGCGGCTCCGGAGCCGGCGAATTCAGTCGGTCGACCGTCGCAATCTCGAAGCGATGCAGGTCGAAGGCCGTCATGCGGCGGTGGCTCGCCAGTCGCGTCCCAATCCCGTTGTCAGGCGCAGGTAGCGGCCAAGGTGTCGAGAGAAGGAGAAGATGTGGTCTGCCTCATGCCTTTTCAAGCACGATGAAATGGTACTCCAGCCAACGCCGCGACAATCCAACTTGCAGCGCCGACCCGCCAATCATGTTGGCCCAGAAGGGGATCTCAACAAGACGGTTGCGAAGCCGTGGAACTGCGGCTGTGGCGCCGACAGCCATCTTGACCACGCGGTCGCGTGGCCGCCCGAGACGCAAATATTCAGTAAGATCTTTGTCCTCGACCAGGTGTAAGCCGGCGCGTCCGGACATGGCTACCAACTCTGCCACAGTATGCAAACTTCCGATACGCCACCCGGCGCGGAACTGGTCGAGACAGAGTTTACGAGCGGCGAGCCCACGATCCTTGTCGGTCATCCAGTCGTCGCACAAGATAAGGCGACCTCCAGGGCGCAGCCGCTCAGCCAGGGACGGGAGTAGGCTCTCCAGCGACGGCGAGTGGACGACTGCCTCAACGGCGACCATGGCGTCGTAGTGTGGTTCTGCGGGCAGTTCGGCAAAATCAGCACAGAATACGTGACAGCGGTCGCTCAGTCCTTCGCGGGCGAACCGTTTCGCTGCGATCTCGGCCTGCACTCGGCTGATGGTCACGCCAGAAATGATCCCGTCCACCTCGCGGGCCAAGCGCACCATCGTCCCACCGACGCCACAGCCAAGGTCAAGCACCCTTGCGTTTTCCGAAGGAGTCTGCCCGCGCAAGCGCTCGATCATTAGGCGGTTTACGGTGTCCACAGCCTGAGTCACATTCGTGACATCCGGCGTCCATACCCCACGGTGTATTGCGTCACTGCCTGGGCTCTCGGCAACCAAAAGGAACCGACGCGTGTTGTCGTCGTAGTAGTCGGCGACGCGATCAACGTGACCAAGTCCAGATGCTACACGCTCCGATGTCGAGCTCATCGACGCAGGGTATCACAGTGTACGCATCTGGCTCGAGCCGGCGGCTGGGTCTGGACGGGAGTGACGGGCCGTAGGATGTCGAGGAGATCCACCCCGTGTTCCCGCAGCGGACAGGTGGAACGCGCCATCGTGAAGTCGGCCTGTGGGGGATCACTAGACGAGTTGTTCCGAAGTCCGGTCAGTGGTCGTAGGCGATCAGGGACCGGGTGACGGGTGCGCCGGTCTTGTTGTTGTGCCAGATCGCGGCGGCCATCGCGAGGAGGCGTTGGGCCACCCGTACGGCGACGCCGGCGAAGGTCCGTCCGCCGTGTTGTTCCAGGTCGAGTTGGCCTTTGAGGGTGTCGTTGACCGACTCGATCAACTGGCGGACCTTCTTGAGCAGCGGTTCGCCGTAGCGGGCCTTCTCCTTCTTGCGGGATGGGCGTAGCAGGGTGATGCCCTGGTCGGCGAGGTTCCGCTCGAACACCTTGGACGCGAAGCCCTTGTCGCTGATCAGCAGGATGCCGTCGTGTTCTGCGACGACACCGGCCTCGACCTGCAGCATCGCGGTGAGGACCTCCCGCTCGCCGATCTTCGGGTTGGCCAGGGCCCACAGGATCGGCATCCCGGTCGGGGTGCAGACCAGGTACAGGCGCAGTCCCCAGAAGAACCGGGAGTGGGAGGCGCAGTAGCCGTATCCGGCCCAGCCGGCCAGGTCCGAGCGTTGCACGGTGGGGCGGGACATGCCGCACGGCACCGGGGTGGAGTCGACGATCCAGTGGTTGTCGAACCAGAAGTCGCTGTCGCGGGCCTGGTTCCGGATCGTCTTCTGGATCAGCGGAAGGGCGGCGGCGCGGAGCCGTTTGTTGTAGCCGGGCCGCTGCGGTAGGTAGGGGAACATGCCGGCCAGGTGGACGCGGGCGTAGCGGATCCAGTGGGCTTCGGAACGGGCGCCGAGCAGGACCTGGGCCACGGCCAGGCAGACCAGTTCGGAGTCGGTCAGCAGTGGTGGTCTGCCGCGCCACCGGGGCGTGCGGATGCTGTCGTCGATCTTCACGTACAGTGCGGTCAAGAGGGTGTCCAGGTCTTGCGTCACAACATGATCTTGGATGCCCTCTCCACATGCCCGGACATCGACCCCTGACTTCGGAACTACTCGTCTAGGTCCTGCTTCCACACCGACCTTCGGTGTAGTCGTGATCGGAACAGGCTAACCCCCGTAGTCAGATTCACCAACACTTGTGCCGGCAACTTCCCGTCTGACCGTTTCGAACCCACGATGTGCGAGACAACCGCCACATCGATTACGTCCCACCGACAACTGATCATCACAACTGGCGTCATAACCCGTGGCCGGAGCGCCGTCCCGCCTCGTCGCGCTGCCACAACGATCAAAGCTTCGGCTCAAACTATGAGCAACTTCTGCCATGGGCTTTGTATCAAGGGTCCCCTGGTGCCCGGTCCGGCCGAACCGAGCCAGTCTGCTCGGCCGGACCAGATAGATGGCCTCAGTCAGAAGTTGGTGAATGACCACGTCTGATTGGCTGCGCTGGCGCAGGCGTAGATGGCAGCCCTCGCGCCGGCGGCGGTGCTGGCGCCGTCGATTCCCAAGCACATTGAGGTGTTCTTGCGGTTTCTGAGGTTGAAGAACGTACTATCGATCGCGGAAATGACCCAGTCTTGGTCGAAGCTGGAGGATCCGTTGACGATGACTGCGGACGTGTTGGAGGCGGTGCTGGCGCCTGAGGTTCCCATGTTCCGGTCTACGCCGTAGTTCCAGAAGGTAGTGTACCCGGAATCGTTGACAAGGACCCAGCCTTGGAGAGCATTTGGGCCGGCGAGCTGCTGGCGAACAATGGCGTTGTTGGCCGTACTACTTGCCTGTAGGTACTTGGAGGAATTCTTGTTCTTGATCGCGAAGGGTGTCACTGCCAGCGACTTTGACTGGGACAAGGCCACCGAGATTGGTACCGGGGTCCTGTCATCGGTCGCTGCGTGCGCGGCCGCCGAACTGGCGGTGACCGCCAGCACCGCAGTCACAACCGCCGCAACCACCGCCCTGATTGCTCCGCTACGCATTGTCACTCCTCTCTGTGGTGACTTCGTTGCCATGAGTGGCTACTTGGCACCAAGAGTTACAGACAGACTGCGCTCACACAAGAGGTTTCCGATGGTTCTTGATAAATGATCATACTTTGGCCGTCTACGCTGTGGTAGATGTAGTTCACTAGTGGGGCAGCCTTGGGACAGCCGTACTTTGCGACTCGATCATGTGAGTCTGGACCGGTAGTGGTACCAGCGGGCGCGGGCTTGATGGCGACGGCGCCACCAGGACCAGCGGAGATCGTGCTCGATGCTGTGCCAGGCCATGGTCGCGAGGTCGTACAGCCTCTGATCCCGACGATGGTCAGCCGGGCGTGTCCGAGGTCGGTCGAGTGGTGGCGGGGTCCTGGCTGCGGCGTCGGCGGCGGTGACCGCGCAGACGGCGAGAGCGGCCATGACCAGCACTACGTGCCACACGATCGGGGTGTGGGGCCGGTTGGAGGAGCTGGTCGAACCCGAAGTGGTCCCTGCCGAACCCGTGGTCCTTGTCGATCGTGCACCGCGGCCGGTCACCTGTACCGGCGCGGTCAGGGCCGCCGGGAGGTGTTCGGGTATTCAGCGGAATAAAGTAGGTCAGGTCGTTGGGGTTCGGCCAGGCTCCGGCGCACGAGCAGGTAGTGGCGAGGCCGGCGGCGGCGATTCACGCCCACGCGTACCAGCGGTCGCCTTTGGAGCCCTCCCCGCAGGACCTGGCCTGCCAGGCGGTGTCGGTGGTCAGGGTCGCGGCCGCCGTTCCGGCGCGGGCCTTCGTCCTCGTCCTCCAGCTGGGCGGAGTGATCCGGGACAAGCACGGCACGCTGAGGCCTGCAGCCGATTCCCCGGGTCTGGCAGGCCGCGTAGTCGCCGGTCCCGGTCGTAGACGCGTCGGCGGTGCACCACCGCACGGGTACGCCGGCGTCGAGTGTCTCGGTGAGCAGGTCGGTGGCGAGTCGGGGTTTGGTCGCGAACTCGAGGTCGGCGGGGACGCCGGTGGCGGCGCGGCGGGTGTCGGCGTCGAGGTGCGCGGTGGGAACCCACAACCGGGAGCCGACCAGGGCGCGGCTGGCACGGGTGGCGTAGCCGCCATACCGTGGCCGTGGCGGGCGCCCGGCGGACGAAGCCGAGTCGGGCCTGGGTGATGTCGTCGAGATCGTGTAGCCAGTCCGCGATCGCGGTCATGCTCGATGCGCCGGCCATCACCGCGCATACCGCGACGGTGAGTAGCCCGGCCAGCGAATAGCGTAGCCCGCGTGGGCTGCGGGGATTCGACACCATCGCCAAGGCGTCCAGCAGACTCGGTTGTTCGTCCAGGGTCACCGGCCGGACGGGTGTGGCGGCGGGGTGGCCGTCTGTCGAACACTCAATGCCCCTGATCCACGTCATCGGCGTAGCCGACCGACCTGACGCTGGGTGCGGGCCCACGGCCCGTCGAGGGGGACCGGGCCGGCCTGACCGAGATGAAGCGCCGGCCCTGGTTGGCAGGGCCGGCGCCCCGACGGTGTCCGGCGGGTGAGCGGCTGGGTCAGTGGTGGTGCTTGGCCAGCGCGACGAAAGAGCGCCAGGCAGACGGGGCGAACGCGAGGGTGGCGCCGTCGCGGTCCTTGGTGTCCCGGACCAGGACCCGGCCGGGCAGGTTGTCGGCCACCTCGACACAGTTGCTCACGCCGCTTGACCTGGTGGATTTCCGCCATGAAGGGTCAGTTGTGTTCATCAATCAACCTTAGGATCAGGTCCCGGCTCTGGGTAGTCGATAACGAGAGATCGTTAATGGCTTCCCAGACCCACTCCAGTTCGATGACGTCGGCTGCCGTGCTCGCCATCCTGCCGCGCAGCTGGTCGTCCAGGTAGGCGATCCGGCGGCCGTCGCCCAGGGTGGCCAGCGAAAGTGGTCCGTTTAGACCTGGGTTGAGGCCGATGTTGCGGTCGGGCACCACCCGTATCCGGACGTTCGACTGGTGGCTGGCGTCGACCAGGTAGCCGAGCTGATCCTTGAGAACCTCACGGGACCCCTGGTGCAGAGCGGCTTCGCCGATCAGGCAGGACAGCTCGACCGGCTCGTCACGGGTGAACACCGCCGCCTGCCGGCCGAGCCGGATCCGAATAAGATCGTCGACCTTGCTCTTGCTCCAGGGTGAGGCGGCGAACAGCTCACGCATGTAGGGCTCGCGTTGCAGCAGCCCAGGGATGATCGACAACTCCCAGCAGCGCAGCAACGCGGCCCGCCGTTCGTGTTCGGCCCACGGACGCAGCCAGGGCTGGCGGTCTCCGCGTGCCTCGTCGGCCAGTTGCTGGATCTTGTCACCGGAGTTCAGCACCTCGTCGAGCGCCTGTGCGGTGTCCTCCTTCGGCACCAGCCGACCGGTCTCGAAGCTGGCTATCAACGACTTCGACACGCGGAGCGCCTTTGCCAGCTGCGTCTGGTTCATGCGCCGGGCCAGTCGGAGTCGCCGAAGCTCTGTCGTGAGTTCACTCATGATTATCACCTCGAATACCCAGAAGTGGCAGCGGGTTCAACGAGGTTCATCTTCTAACGACACCGACTGATAGTCCAGCGTGGAAGTAGACCACAGGGTGAATTGCCGTGGATGCTGAAATCGGAGCGCTTCTCGCAGCAGCGCTTTTTGATCAAGGGGCGGGGGTGAGAAGCTCGTCGATCTGGTTGATCGCCGAGGTGGAGCCCTCCACCATGCCCATGTCCAGCACCTGTTGCAGGGCCTCGGCAGACTCGTACTTGCCCACGTAGGTTGCCCGGGTGCCGCCGTTGTGCTCGGCGAATGTGTACGTGTTGCGGGAGGTCGGCATCTCCGACAGTGGCTTGAAGTCCATGTCCGCGAAGCCGTCGTCGAAGGAAAAACTCGTCGGCTCGTCCACGGCGGTGATCAGCCAGTACCCGGCGTGCTTGTCGCCCTCCGGGCCGGTCATGTAATAGGTCACGCGTCCGCCGGGCGTGAGGTCGTGGTCGACCACGGTCGCCGGGTACGTCGGCGGTCCCCACACCTTCTCCAGTTGGCGAGGGTTGGCGTAGACCTGCCAGACCCGCTCCACCGGCGCGGCGAAGTCCGCGGTGATGGTCAGGGTCCGGTTGTCAAGGTCCTGCTGGACGTCGGTCACGGGCATTGTTCGGTCCTTTCGTCGGGATCGGTTGCGACCCATCGGGGTCGGCTGCGAGCAGCGCGTCGATGCGTGCGATGCGGCCACGCCAGATGTGTTCGAGCTCGGTGAGCATCGCTGCCACCGAGCGCACCGCCTGCACGTCGCCGCTGGCCAACTGCTCGCGACCACTGCGTCGTTTGATCAGTAAACCGGCCTTCTCCAGCACGGCGACGTGTTTCTGTACGGCGGCGAAGCTCATGTCGTACTTGGCGGCGAGCGCGGAGACGGAGTGCTCCCCGGCCAGCACCCGGCGCAGGATGTCGCGCCGGGTGCGGTCGGCGAGCGCGTGGAACATGGCGTCTGCCCGGTCCGCGCTCTCCTCGATCACCACGCCAATATACAACCGATCGGTTGTACGTTGTCAAGGCCATCGAGTGCCTCGGTCACTGGCTTTAGGCTGGCCGGATGGATCACCCCGACCCGACCCCGCGTACGCCGTTCTGGCTGGCCGGCGAGCCGGCGCACGGTGACGCGCCACTGGCCGTGCACCACCCGTACGACGGTCGGCTCGTCGGACAGACCAGCTACGCCACGCCCGACCAGGTCGAGCAGGCGGTCGCCGCCGCGCACCGGGTCGCGCCGCAGGCCGCCGCGCTGCCCGCGTACCGCCGGGCGACCGCGCTGGACCACATCAGTGCCCGGCTCGCGAAGCGGGCCGACGAGATCGCCCGGCTGATCACCGCCGAGAACGGCAAACCGATCAAATGGGCGCGGGTTGAGGTGGCGCGCGCCGTCTCCACGTTCCGCTGGGCGGCAGAGGAGGCCCGGCGGTTCTCCGGTGACCTGCAGCGCCTGGACACCGACCCGGCCGCCGCCGGACGGATGGCGGTGGTCCGGCGGGTGCCGCGCGGGCCGGTGCTGGGCATCTCGCCGTTCAATTTTCCGCTGAACCTGGTGGCACACAAGGTCGCCCCGGCGATCGCGGTCGGCGCACCGATCATCGTCAAGCCGGCACCGGCGACCCCGCTGACCGCGCTGCTGCTCGGCGAGTTGATCGCCGAGGTGACCGAGCCGGCCGATCCGGCCGCCGCGCCGGGCAGTGGATCAGGCACCGGCTTGCCCGCCGGGATGGTCTCGGTCCTGCCGGTGCCGAACGACCGGGCCGGCGACCTGGTCGCCGACCCACGCCTGCCGGTGGTGTCGTTCACCGGCTCCGGGCCGGTCGGCGCGCTGATCCGTCGCTCAGTGCCGGACAAGCACGTCACCCTGGAACTGGGCGGCAACGCCGCCGCGGTGATCTGCGAGGACTGGACCGGCGACGAGGAACTGACCCAGGCGGCACAGCGGATCGCCACCTTCGCCAACTACCAGGCCGGGCAGAGCTGCATCGCGGTGCAACGGGTGTACGTGCACGAATGGCTCTACGACGGCTTCCTGCCCCGGCTCGTCGCCGCCGTACAGGCGCTGCGGGCCGGTGACCCGGCCGACGACGCGACCGACGTTGGGCCCCTGATCAACGAGGACGCCGCGATGCGCGTCGAGTCCTGGGTGGATGAGGCGGTGACCGCCGGGGCGACGATCGAGGTCGGCGGCCGACGCGACGGCGCGACGTACCCGCCGACGGTGCTGACCGGGGTGCCGGCCGGCGCGAAGGTGCTCACCGAGGAGGTCTTCGGCCCGGTGCTCGTCGTGGACCGGGTGGAGAACGACGAGGCCGGGTTCGCGGCGGTCAACGACTCGGCGTACGGGCTGCAGGCCGGCGTGTTCACCCACAACCTGCAGACCGCGTTCACCGCGCACCGCGTCCTGCAGGTCGGCGGGGTGATCGTCGGTGACGTACCGTCGTACCGGGCCGACCAGATGCCGTACGGCGGGGTCAAGGGCAGCGGGGTCGGCCGGGAAGGGGTCCGCAGCGCGATGGACGACTACACCGATCCCCGGGTGATGGTCCTCACCGGACTCGACCTCTGACCGCCGCCGATCACAGCTGCCGTCGCCCCACCGGTTTGCCCAGGCGTGCCGCGCGTACCAGGGGGTGTAGCCGGAGCGCGGTAGCCTGTCGCGCGGTGGCGTCCGAAGCGCGGGTGCCGGCGACGCGGAAGGCGAGGCGGAGATGTCGGTACGGCGTGGCGCGGCTCGACTGGCGACGGTGCTCGCACTGACCGTCGGCACAGCGGCACTCGCCGCAGGCCCCGCGTACGGCCAGGACGAGCGGGTGCGGATCGGCCTGCCGAGCAAGTTCACGGCCGGCGAGAAGGCCGGTGGGGTGACCGTGAAGGTGACCAAACGCACCGACGGGTGCGTGGCGGTGCGTACCGCCCTGGCGATCCGGCTGCCCGGTGTCACTCCCGACCAGGTCGGCGTACAGGCCCGGATCGACGACGACTGGGTGACCGTGCCGCTGTGGGACAACGGCGACGGGCTGCTGCTGACCGAGCACACCGCGCCGGAAAAGGACGAGCTGTGCAAGGGCAAGAGCCGCTCGGTGCGCTACCGGATGGCGTTCCGGGCCGGTGCGCCCGCCGGAGTCGCGAACATCGTCGGTGAGGCGTACACCGCCGGCGGGGTGCTGCTCGGCCGGGAAGCCGGGGCGAAGCGGGTCGGCGGCCGGCTCGCCGGCACCTACCAGCCGGGTCCGCCGACCCCGTCGCCGAGCGCGGAACCGACCCCGGAACCGACGGTCGACAGCGCGGCCGCCGAGCCGAGTGACGCGCCGGCCGTACTGCCGGACCAGGACCTGCTGGCCGCGGCCGGCACCGCCGGTGGGCCGGCCGGTGACGACGGTTCCGGCGTCGGCACCGGGGTGATGGCCGCCGGGGTCGGCATGGTCGCCGTCGGCATCGCCCTGCTGGTGCTGCTGGTCCGCAGGTTGCGCCCGGCCCGGTCGGGCCCCGCCGGCAGCGGTGCCCGGCATGGCCGCTCCGGTCCGGATGGTTCCGGCGGTCCGCTCGGTGCCAGTGGTCCTGGTGGGGACGGCGGGGCGACCGTGTTGTTGCCCCGGATCCGGCGCTGACCAGCGGTTGGCAGTCCCAGGAGCGGGCGTACCAGGCCGGAGGATGAACATCGTGCTGCCGGAGGATGGACCGTCAGCCTTGGCCGAAGGCATTGCCCACCGCTCCGTTACCCTCACTCGTGTTGGCATCGGCACGGCTGAGGAGCGAGACCTTGTCTGACTTGTCTAAAATCGTCAAGGCCTACGACGTCCGTGGCACCACTCCGGATCAGCTGAACGAGACCGTGGCCCGGGCCATCGGCACCGCGTTCGTGCAGGTCCTGGCCGAGCGCGGCGACAAAGCCGACCGGATCGTCATCGCCCACGACATGCGTGAGTCGTCGCCGCCGCTGGCCGACGCGTTCGCCGCCGGGGCCACCGCCGCTGGTGCCGAGGTGCTGCACGCCGGGCTGGCCTCCACCGACCTGCTCTACTACGCCTCCGGCGCGCTGGAGCTGCCCGGTGCGATGTTCACCGCCAGCCACAACCCGGCCCAGTACAACGGCATCAAGATGTGCCGGGCCGGGGCGGCGCCGATCGGCCAGGACTCCGGGCTGACCGACATCCGGGACCGGGCGCAGGCGCTGCTCGACAGCGGCGAGGTGCCGTCCGGCGGGGACCGGGTCGAGCGGCGCGAGCTGCTCGCCGACTACGCCGCGCACCTGCGTACCCTGGTCGACCTGTCCGCGATCCGGCCGCTCAAGGTGGTCGTCGACGCCGGCAACGGGATGGGCGGCTACACCGTGCCGGCGGTGCTCGGCGCCACGGTGCTGCCGGCCCTGCCGCTGACCATCGTGCCGATGTACTTCGAGCTGGACGGCTCGTTCCCGAACCACGAGGCGAACCCGCTCAACCCGGAGAACATCGTCGACCTGCAGAAGGCGGTCCGGGAGCACAACGCCGACCTGGGGCTGGCGTTCGACGGTGACGCCGACCGATGCTTCGTCGTCGACGAGCGTGGCGAGCCGGTCTCACCGTCGGCGATCACCGCCCTGGTCGCCACCCGGGAGCTGGCCAAACATCCCGGCGAGACGGTCATCCACAACCTGATCACCTCCAGCGCGGTGCCGGAGATCGTCCGGGAGAACGGCGGCGAGCCGGTGCGCTCCCGGGTCGGCCACTCGTTCATCAAGGCCGAGATGGCCCGGACCAACGCGGTTTTCGGTGGCGAGCACTCGGCGCACTACTACTTCCGGGACTTCTGGTTCGCCGACACCGGCATGCTGGCCGCGATGCACATGCTTGCCGCGCTGGGCGAGCAGGACAAGCCGCTGTCCGAGCTGGCCCACGAGTTCGAGCGGTACGTCGCCTCCGGTGAGATCAACTCGACGGTCACCGACCAGCAGGCCAAGCTCGCCGAGATCAAGACGGCGTACGCCGACGCCGACACCGACGAGCTGGACGGGTTGACCGTACGCTTCGACGACGGTGCCTGGATCAACATCCGTGCTTCGAACACCGAGCCGTTGCTGCGACTCAACGTGGAGGCGCCGACCACCGAGCGGATGGCCGAGCTGCGCGACGGGGTGCTCGCGCTGGTTCGCGGTTAGGATCTTCACCGGAAGGCGCGCCCCGGGACGGGGTCCGCCGGCGAGACACGTGGAAGGAGCCATCCGATGGCCCTGGATTCGCAGCTGCTGGAGATCCTAGCCTGCCCGGACACGCACCACACGCCGTTGACCTACGACGCCGACGCGGCGACCCTCACCTGTCCGGAGTGCTCGCGGGTCTTCGAGGTGCGGGACGGGATTCCGGTGCTGCTGCTGGACGAGGCCCGCCGGCCCGGCGAGGCCAGCTGATGGCGGTTCCCATCGACGGCACGTCCGGGGTGGTGGGTCGGCGGGTCGCCGACGAGGCGCTGCTGGACGACGTGGACGGGCTCAACTCGACCGATCCCGGCGGCATGCTGCGGTTCACCGCGTCGGCCGGTGCCCAGGTGCGCGAGTCGGCGGCGCTGGCCGCCGACGCCAACCTCGGCATGCTCAGCGACGAGGGGCGGCCCCGGGCGGTGGTCATCGCCGGAATCGGTACCGCCGGGCGGACCGGTGACGTGCTGGCCACTGTGGCTGGACCGCGCTGTCCGGTACCGGTGATCCCGCACCGCAGCTCCGGCGTGCCCGGCTGGGTCGGTGCGGCCGACGTGGTCATCGCGGTCAGCGCTTCGGGGCGCAGCCCGGAGGCGCTGGGCGCGGCTCAGGCCGCCGCCCGGCGTGGTGCCCGGCTGGTCGCCGTCGGGCCGCCTGACTCGCAGTTGCAGTCGGTCGCCGAAGGGGTACGCGCCCCGTTCGTCCCGGTGCCGCGACGCGCCCCGGCCCGGGCCAGCCTCTGGGCGTTGACCGTGCCGGTGCTGCTGGCAGCGCGGGCGTTGGGCCTGGTCAAGGTCAACGAAGCGGATCTGGCGGAGACGGCGGCCCGGCTGGACGCCGACGCCGAGCGGTGCCGCCCGGCCGCCGAGTCGTTCGTCAACCCGGCGAAGGCTCTCGCTCTGGGGCTGGCCGGCTCGGTGCCGATCGTCTGGGGCTCGTCGCCGGTGGCGTCGGTCGCCGCCCGCCGGTTCGGTGACACGCTGTCGACGAACGCCCGCTATCCGGTGGTCACCGGGGCGCTCGGTGAAGCCGGCCGGGGTCGGGTGGGGCTGCTCGACGGGGTCTTCGGCGGCCTGGGGGAGTCGACCCGGGACATTTTCGCCGACCCGGACGACGACGATGACCAGTCCGAGTCGCCGACCCGGTTGCGTCTGGTGCTGCTGCGTGACGGTGGGTTGAACCCGGAGGACGACGCCGACGAACCCTTCGTGGTCGAGGAGCGCCGGGCCGAGGCGGTGCAGACCCTGGCGGACCGGCGCGGTGTGCGGTGCGACGTGATCACCGCGGAGGGCGGTTCGGCGCTGGAACGGCTCGCCTCGTTGATCTCGGTCCCCGACTTCGCCTCCGTCTACCTGGCGTTGGCGCACCATCTGGACCCGATGGCGGTGCCGGCGGTGAGCGAGATGAAGGAACTCTCCACCACCTGAGGCGGGCGTCGTGGAACTGTTGACCGGCCGGATCCGGGACTACGCCTGGGGGTCGCGGACCGTCATCGCGCGGCTGCAGGGGCGCCCGGCTCCGGCGCCCGGGCCGGAGGCGGAGCTCTGGCTGGGTGCCCACCCCGGTGCGCCGTCCCAGGTGCGGCGGGGCGGGGCGCTGGTCGGGCTGCCGGAGCTGATCGACCAGGATCCGGTGGGCTGGCTCGGCGAGCCGACCGCGACCCGGTTCGACGGGCGGCTGCCGTACCTGATGAAGGTGCTGGCCGCCGAGACGCCGCTGTCGTTGCAGGCGCATCCGGACGCGATGCAGGCCCGCGCCGGGTACGCCGCGCAGTCGACGCTGCCGGCCACCTCGGCGGGGCGCAACTACGTCGACCCGCACCACAAGCCGGAGCTGCTGGTGGCGCTCAGCGAGTTCGATGCGCTCTGCGGCTTCCGGGTGCCGCAGCTCTCCGCCGAGGTGCTGGCGGCGTTGGCTGTCGACGAGTTGGAGCCGGTGACCAAGGCGTTGCGGGTCGGCCTGGACGGGCTGCCGGAGGCGATGGAGCGGTTGCTGCGGTGGCCGGGGCCGCAACGGCCAGCTCTGGTCGCGGCGGCGGTGGCCGGCGCCGACCGGCTGCCGACGCGGTACGCCGCCGACGCGGCGCTGCTGCGCCGGCTGGCCGGGCACTATCCGGCCGACCCCGGCGTGCTGGTGGCACTGCTGCTCAACCAGGTCACCCTGGCTCCGGGGGAGGCGATCTGGATGCCGGCCGGCAACCTGCACGCGTACCTGCGGGGTGCCGGGGTGGAGATCATGGCGGCCAGTGACAACGTGCTGCGCGGTGGGTTGACCCCCAAGCGTGTCGACGTCGCGGAGCTGCTGCGGGTGCTGCGCTTCGAGGTGCTCGACGATCCGGTGGTACGGGCCCGGCCGGTCGCTTCCGGGGTGGTCACCTGGCCGGTGCCGGTCGCCGAGTTCGCGCTGCACCGGGTCGTGCTCGACGCTGCGGTGCGGCGGGTGTCGGTGCCGGTCGAAGGCCCCCGGGTGGTGCTCTGCGTCGCCGGTGAGGTCGCCGTCGACGATGGTGTGGCGACCGTTCCGATCCCGTCCGGACAGGCAGCGGTGGGGCCGGCGGGTGGGACACCGCTGGTGGTCTCTGGCACTGGTACGGCATTCGTCGCCTCGGTCGCCTCAGCCGGCTCGGCCGGCTAGCTGGCTGCTGGCGGACAAGCACGCGGGGCGGCCGGGTGAGCGTCCGCTCCGCTCACCGACAGCCGCCCCGCGCATCCCCCCGGTTTGGTTCCCCCGCGCGTCAGCGTGACGATCATCGTGACGCGACGTAGCCATAGATTTGCAGTGAGTAGTCAGACTGTCAAGCTAATCCGGAAATTACCGACTCGTGGCGTGCCGGCGGGGTCAACCCTGGGAGCGGCTACCCGGTCGTACCCAGGTCCAGATGCAGTACGCCAGCCAACCCAGCGCCAGCGCGGTGGCCAGTGGGCGCAACCCGACCGCGTTCAGCAAGATCACCAGGGCAAGGACGACCAGCCACGGGAGGAATGCCTTCACCGCACCGATGCTGCCACACCTGGCCAGCCGCTGGCCGCTTCACGACAGTGCGGATCCGGGCGTCCGCTCTCGGTCGGATGATGCGTCGGCGGCGCCCACCTGGGGATCAGCACCGGCGGTGCGCAGCGTGCTGGCGACCGGTGGACGGCGTACCCCGGTCCAGTCCGGCTGCTCCGCCGTCGGGCCCAGCCAGGGCGGCCGCGGCCAGCTGCCGCGCGGCCAGTCCGGTCCGTCCCGCTGTGCCGGCGCGACCGACTCGGGCGTAGCGGCCCGGACCGGCGCCGCCGGACGCGGGGCGCTGGTCCGGGCCGGACTCACCGCGGCGAGTTCCGGCCAGAGCGCGGCGGTCACCGACCTGGTCCGGGCCAGCCGCTGCGCCGACCGGCGACGGCGTTCGGCGAGAACCGCCGCCAGGTAGGCCCAGTCCGGAACACCGGCCGGCGGCGGGGGAGTGACCACCGCCGCGACCTGTTCGGTCACCAATCGGACCAGGTCGGAGCGGGCCGGTTCGGCGAACCCGTGCCCCCGGGCGAGCAGATGCCGTACGTCCAGCGCGAGGTCGTCGTCGAAGCGGCTCAGATCGAGGGTACGGGCCCAACCGGCGAGCACCGGCGGCATGTCCGGCACCCACCCCCAGGCCGCCGGGGCCCGATCGTGCACCACGACTGTGCCGGCGGCCAGGTCCCCGAGGCGTTTGCCGTCCCGGTTGATCACCATCGTCACCAGGCTGGCCAGCCAGGTGAGCGGCGGCAGCAGCAGACCGGGCCACTCCGCGGCCACGCCGACCAGGGCGCGGGTCAGCGAGTGCCGGAAACGTGGCGGGCTGCCGTCGTCGCGTACCACCCGGATGCCGACCGCCAGCTTGCCGACGGTACGGCCGGCGTTCAACGTCTCGCCCAGCACCGGGTAGCCGACCAATACCAGGACCGCGCCGACCGTGAGCAGGGCCTGTCCGAGCGCCTCGTCGACCTCGATGGACGCGCGCATCGACGCGAGCAGCAGCCCGACCAGGACCGCCAGCACCACCGCGATCAACGCCTGTACGACGAGGTCGACGAGCAGGGCCAGTAGCCGCGAGCCGAGCCGGGCCAGCCGTACCTCCACCTCGACAGCCTCACCGCTGACCAGCCTGCCGCCCCCGGTTGTCTGCATGGCCACCCTCCCAGTGAACACTATGGGACGGGAGGTGACCGTGGACCTCGACGCGTACGTGGCGGAGCACGAACCCCAGTGGCGACGATTGGAACAGCTCGTGCGTGCCCGGCGATTCACCGTCGCCGAGGCGGACGAGTTGGTCGTGCTCTACCAACGGACCGCCACCCACCTGTCGGCGGTCCGCAGCCGCTCGCCGGATCCGGCGCTGGTCGCCCGGCTGTCCCGGCTGGTGCTGGCGGCCCGCGCTCGGCTCACCCGGGGCCGGGGATTCTCCTGGGCCCAGGTCGGCCGGTTCTTCGGCGTCGGGTTCCCCCGGGCGGTGTTCCAGGCGGCGCCCTGGTGGGCGGCGGTGGCCGTCGCCTTCTGCACGCTCACCGGCTTCCTGATGTGGTGGGTGGCCGGCAATCCAGACAGCGCCCGGCTGCTGATCGGTGACCGGGCCGCCGCTGAGCTCGCCGAGTCGAGCTTCGCCGGCTACTACACCCGGTACGCGGCACCGAACTTCGCCGCCCAGCTGTGGGCCCACAACGCCTGGCTCGCCGCGCAGTGCCTGGCCGCCGGCGTACTGGTGGTTCCGGTGCTCTACCTACTCTGGGTGAACGCGCTGAACCTCGGGGTCACCGGTGGGGTGATGATCTCGTACGACCGGGCGGACGTCTTCTTTGGACTGGTCACGCCGCACGGTCTGCTTGAGCTCACCGGCGTCTTCATCGCTGCCGGCGTGGGGCTGCGGATCGGCGGGGCGTGGATCGCGCCGCCGGCACACCTGGCCCGGGGCCGGGCGGTCGCCGAGGCCGGGCTCTCCGGCGTGCTGGTGGCGCTCGGGCTGGTGCTGCTGTTCGCGGTGGCCGGGCTGATCGAGGCCTTCGTCACCCCGGCACCGCTGCCGACCTGGCTGCGGGTCACCATCGGGGTCGCCGCCTGGCTCGCTTTCCTCGGCTACGTCCTCATCCTCGGCTCCCGGCACCCCGCCGACCCGGCCCGGCACCCCGCCGACTCGGTTCAGAGCCGGCCGAGCAGTTTCAGCTGAAGGTAGAGGTCGGCGAGCCGGCCGGCGAAGCTCGGCGCGGCCGCGTCCAGCACCGGGACGCCGTGCCGGCGTAGCGCGCCACCGACCCGGTCCCGCTCGGCCGTGGTCCGCGCCGCGGCGGCGGCCAGGTACGCGTCGGCGACGTCGCGCACCGGCCCGTCGGCGACGGCCGACACCGCCGGATCTCCGACCGCGGCCACCACCACCTGGTGCCGGGCGACGAGCCGGGGCAGCACCGGCAGCAGCCCGTCGCCGAGCGCAGCCGGCTCCAGCGCGGTGCAGAGCACCACCAGAGACCGGCGAGTCTCCCGGCGGAGCACCTCACCGACCATCAGTTCGTGGTCCGTCTCCAGCAGCGCCGGTTGCAGCGCCGCCAGTTCGGCGACCAACCGGGGCAGCAGCGTTTGCCGGTTCGCACCCCAGATCCGTGCCCGGACCTTCGTGTCCACCGCCAGCAGGTCGAACCGGTCGCCGGCCCGGTGCGCCAGCGTGGCCAGCAGCAGCGCGGCGTCGATCGCCACGTCCAGCCGGGGCTGGTCTCCGACGCGGACCGCCGCCGTGCGCCCGGTGTCCAGGACGAACACCACCCGCCGGTCCCGTTCCGGGCGCCAGGTCCGAACCAGCACGTCGGAGCGCCGGGCGCTGGCGCGCCAGTCGATGGACCGTACGTCGTCGCCGATCACGTACTCGCGCAGGTTGTCGAACTCGGTGCCCTGCCCCCGTCCCCGGGTCGCCCGCATGCCGTCGATCACCCGCAGCCGGGCCAGCTTCTCCGGCAACAGTCGCCGGGAGTCGAAGCGGGGCAGCACCCGCAGCGTCCACTGCGGGGTGGGCGGCCGTCGGCGGCGCTGCCGGAACGCCAGCCCGAGTGGGCCGGCGGACCGGACGGTCACCTCGACTGCCCGTCGGTCGCCGCGGCGGGTCGGGTTGAGTACGGCGGGCAGCGCGGCGGTGGCTCCCGGCGCCAGCCGTACCCGCCAGATCGGTCCACCGCCGGCAGCGCCGGTAGCGCCGGCGGGGTAGGCGGCGGCGCCGGCGCGAACGGCTGGACCGGCACCGGCGGTGCCGGCTGGGGCGGCACCGGCCGACGGGGTCCAGGCGTCGCGGACCTCGGCCCGTAGCCGCCGTCTGGAGCCGTTGCGCAGCCGCAACGTCACCGTCGCCGCAGTGCCGAACCAACTGGTCCGGTCGCCGTCGCGGTGCAGCTCCAGCGCGCTCAGCGGGGCGGCCCACGCCAGGTCGATCAGCGCGAGCAGGGCCACCGATCCGGTGCCGACCACCAGACCCAGCCAGGGCCGCGGCCACCACGGCAGGGTCACCGCGCCGACCCCGAGTAGCACCGCCGCCCGCCAGGTCAGCACGGCGGCCGTCCGGCCCCGGCCGGCGGCGCCACCGACCTGGTCACCGTGGCGTCAGGCCCGGTCACCGTGGCGTCGGGACGGCGCCGAGCACCGATTCGAGTACGGCGTCCTCGGTGACCCCCTCCAGTTCCGCCTCCGGCCGCAGCCGGATCCGGTGCCGCAGGGTGGCCCGGGTGACCGCCTTCACGTCGTCCGGTGTGACGTAGTCGCGGCCGGCCAGCCACCCCCACGCCTTGGCGGTGTTGAGCAGCGCGGTGGTGCCCCGCGGTGAGGCACCGAGCGCCAGCGCGGGAGCCGTCCGGGTGGCCCGGCACAGGTCGACGATGTAGCCGAACACCTCTTCGCTGACCCGCACCTGCCCGACGGCCCGGCGGGCCGCGGTCAGGTCGGCCGCCCCGGCGACCGGGCGCACCCCGGCAGCGGCCAGATCCGCCGGATCGAAGCCGGCGTGGTGAGCCCGCAGCACGCCCAGTTCCTCGTTCCGGCTGGGCAGCGGTACGGACAACTTGAGCAGGAACCGGTCTAGTTGCGCCTCCGGCAACGGGTAGGTGCCCTCGTACTCGATCGGGTTCTGGGTGGCGGCCACGATGAACGGTGCCGGCAGCGGCCGGCGGACCCCCTCCACCGAGACCTGATGCTCCTCCATCACCTCGAGCAGGGCCGACTGCGTCTTCGGCGGTGTCCGGTTGATCTCGTCGGCGAGCAGCAGATTGGTGAAGACCGGGCCTTCCCGGAAGGTGAACGCCGCGCTTCGTGGATCGAAGATGAGTGACCCGGTGACGTCGCCCGGCATCAGGTCCGGGGTGAACTGCACTCGCTTGGCGTCCAGATCCAGCGCTGCGGCGAACGCCCGTACCAGCAGGGTCTTGGCGACGCCGGGCACGCCTTCCAGCAGCACGTGCCCACGGCAGAGCAGCGCGATGACCAGACCGGTGACCACGGCGTCCTGCCCGACCACGGCCTTGGCGACCTCGGCGCGCAGCCGGCGTAGCGCGTCGCGGGCGGTGTCGTGGCCGGCGAGGCCGGGGCCGTGACCGCCGAGGTCGGTGTCGTGGCCGGCGGGGCCGCTGTGCCGTTCTGCGGGCACGGCGTCCGCCGGACCGGTCACACTGGGTCGGGTCACCAGGGCTCTCCTTCGATCGCGGATGGGGACCGGGGTGCCGGGGCCACCGGCCCGGCTGGCCCGTCGGGTGGTGGTCCGTCCGGGCCGGCGGACAGACTCCGGTCCGGGCTGCCGGACGGCTCGACACGGTTGGCCGGACCGGCGACCTCGGCGGGCAGGACGGCCAGCCGCCGGGCCAGGTGCAGCAGGTCGCCGTCGGTGGTGGGCGGCGGCCCGTACAGCAACGCGTCGATCTGCTCGGCGGACGCCTCGGTACGGGCGGCGACCGCCGCCACGACGTCCGCCGGTTGGGGTTGATCCGGCAGATCCAGCAGCGGAACGAGCCGGGCCAGCGCGGCGGTACGCAGGATACCCGCGGTGGGGGCCCGGTCCCGGGACCGCCGGTAGAGCTGCCCGCGGCCCAGCATCGTCTCGGCGACCGGGACCGTCACCGGCAGCGCCTCGGTCACCGGCGGACCAAACCGGCGGGCCCGCCACAGCACCAGCACCAGGGCGGCGGCGGCCAGTTGGGCGAGCAATGCCCAGAACCACGGCGGGAAGGCATCCAGCAGGGTGTCCTGCGGGGGCCGGACGTCACTGGCCACGGGTCCTTGCGGTTGCCCGGTCGGTCGGGCGCTGACCTGCGGGCCGGCACCGGGGTCGTCCTCGCCGAGGTGGATCGAGGGCTGCTGCACCGGCTCGCCGGGCTCCGGTGGGGTGTCCGGGCGGGCGAGGTCGAGCCAGACCACCTGCGCACGGGTGCCGAGCAGTTCGGCGGCGAACCGCGCGTTGCGGTGCTCGTCGAACCGGTCGTTGCGGAACGGGTCGCTCGCCCCGACAACCACCAGCTCGGCCTGCCCCCAGTCGAGCCGGGCCAAGCCGGCGTCGAAACACAGGTCGAACCGGTCCGGGTCGATCCCGGGCGGGGCAGCGTAACGCTGCCGTACGGCCGCCGCCGGCCCGGTGCCGGCCACCTCGGGCAGTGCGCACGGCCGACCGTCGTGGTCCGGACCGTCGACCCGGGCAGCCCAGCGCCGGGTACGGCGCTCGACCGGCAGCGGCTCGCCGCGCAGCAGCCGGGCCGGCGGGTCGACCAGCAGCACCCGGGTCCCCGCCGGCATCCGGCCGAGCGCCCGCAGGTAGTCCGGGTGCACCAGGGTTGGTGCGGGAACGAACAGCGTGGTGGGCCCGGTCAGCGCGGCGCGGATCGCGTCGACGGTCCCGTCGGCGGAGTGGACGGCGATACCGTCGCCGCGCAACGCGGCGGCCAGGTCGCTGCCGCCCTCCGGGCCGTGGTTGGTCGGGGAGAGGAAGCCGGGTCGGGTCGGGTCCGGGTGGGTCAGCTGGTACGCCACGGCGGTGCCGACGATCAGTACGCCGACCACCGTGAACGGGACCGCGATCCGCAGCCACCGCTGCGGTAGCAGCCCTTGGTGGCGGGCACCTGGCCGGGTCACCGTCGCCGGCCCGGTCGCTGGCCGGCGGGCCGACGGTTCTGGTCGAGCGCGTGACGCAACTGGCCGGCGAGTTCGCGCATCCGCCGGTCGTGGCCGGGCAGTGCCGGGTGCTCGCCGTACCACACGTCGCTGAAGATGCCGCCGGCCTCGGTCAGCACGGGGTGGGCGGCCGGCTCGGCCCGCCCGGCCACGTCGGCGAGTTCGGTGACGGTCCAGCTGGGTCGGTCGGTGAGCACCCCGTGGTCGGTGATCTCCACGACCATCGCGCGCAGCCGTTCCCGGACCGCCTCGGCGTACCGGCCCTGGTCGGCGTACCGGTCGGCGAGTGCGGCCGGCACGTCGGTCGACCGGGGCGGCGGCACCGGCGAACGACCGGGGCCGCCGGCGGCGGTCACCGGCCGCCGTCGCCAGCGGCGTGGGTCGAGCGCGGCGAGCCAGCGGCGTGAGCGGAGTGCGGCGAGCCAGCGGCGTGGATCGAACGCGGTCAGCCAGCGGGGCCGGCCGGGCGGTGCCGGCCGCCAGCGGCCCGGCCGGCGTAGCCAGCCGGCCAGGTCCGGCCGGCGTAGCCAGCCCCATGAACCGGGTCGGCGCCGTGGCCACCAGCGTGGCCAGTGGAACCAGCCGAGGGCGGCCAGTGTGGCACCGGCCAGCAGCAGCACTGTGGCAAAGGGCAGCGGGACGACGTCGCCGACGGCGGCGACGGACTCGGTCCACCAGCGGCTCACGGTCGCGATCACCTGCCGACCACCAGAGATCCGGTGCCCGGTGTCACCGACGCTGCGGCCCGGGAGGTGGCCGTCGGGGTCGACGCGCGCCGCAGGCGGATGTCCAGCCCTTCGGTGCGCATCCGCGTCTCCACGTGCAGGACGGCGTCCAGGCAGGCGAGTGCCGGGTAGCCGACCGCGTTGAGAAGTGTCCAGCCGGCGACGGTCGCGACGGCGAGCCACGGCGCGTCCCGGTCCACCAGGTGCACCGCGCCGATCGCCAGGCCGGCGCGGATGGCGAACCAGATCAGGTAGCCCAGGACGCGGATCAGCCCGGCGCGCAGCCCGGCGCGGGTGGCGAGCGCGGCCGACCGGGCCAGCGACTGCCAGACCGGCACCCGGTCCAGCACCACGGCGGGCACCGCCAGCCCGAGGACCGCGTACCCGATGAACCAGACCGGCCCGGCGAGCGCGGCGGTGAACATGATGGTGCCGGCCGCCCAGGCGACCAGCACGACGGCAGCGAACCGGCCGCCACGCGGGTCGAGCAGCCGCGCCCCGGTGACGCGCCGCCCGTCCAGCGCTGCTCCGGCCGCCCGCGAGGTGAGGCCGCTGAGCAGGGCGATCGCCGTCACTTCGAGGGCCGCCCCGGCGGCGAGCAGCAGCCAGTAGACGCCGAGCCGGTTCCAGCTCGGCAGGTACGCCGGGGCGGTGGCTCCGGCCGCCTCGCGCAACGGGAGCAGCAGCAGTTGCTCACCGAGAGCGAGTACGACGCCGACGGTCAACAGGACGGGCGCGTGGCCGCGGAGCAGACCCACGGCTGCGTCCAGCAGTTCGCCCGTGGTGAGCGGGCGCAGCGGCAGCACGTCGGGCGGGTCGGCGTGATTCACGCGGACTCCTGGTGACGAGGTGGTCGATGGTTCGGACGGGACGGCCGGCCTACCATCGTGGCACGCGGATCGCCGTCAGCCGCTGTAGGGCGGCGCGGCGTCCGGAATGTCGTGACCGTGCGGGGATGTCGTGACCGTGCCGGGGTCGCTGCGACCGGCCCGGCCGGTGGCGGTCCCCCACCGCTGGAACCGGGATGGAATATTGGTCACATGAGAGCCCGCGTGCTGGTTGTCGATGACGATCCCGCCCTGGCGGAGATGATGGGTATCGTGCTGCGCAGCGAGGGCTTCCTGCCGTCGTTCGTTGCCGACGGTGAGCGGGCGCTCGCCGCGTTCCGGGACAACCGGCCCGACATCGTGCTGCTCGACCTGATGCTGCCCGGGATGAGCGGGATCGACGTCTGCCGGGCGATCCGCTCCGAATCGGGCATCCCGATCGTCATGCTCACCGCCAAGAGCGACACCGTCGACGTCGTGCTCGGCCTGGAGTCCGGCGCCGACGACTACGTGGTGAAGCCGTTCAAGCCCAAGGAGCTGGTCGCCCGGATGCGGGCCCGGCTGCGCCGGGGCGAGGACGTCGCGCCCGAACTGCTCACCATCGGGCCACCGGGCAACCAGATCACCATCGACGTGCCGGCGCACACCGTCAGCCGCGACGGTGACGAGGTGAAGCTGACTCCGCTGGAGTTCGACCTGCTGGTGGCGCTGGCCCGGAAACCGCGCCAGGTGTTCACCCGCGAGGTGCTGCTGGAGCAGGTCTGGGGTTACCGGCACGCGGCCGACACCCGGCTGGTGAACGTGCACGTGCAGCGGCTGCGCGCCAAGATCGAGCCGGATCCGGAGCGACCCGAAATCATCCTCACCGTTCGGGGCGTGGGCTACAAGGCGGGCACCGGCTAGCCTGGTCGGTACTGTGGCTGGCCGATCCCGCACCGTGTCCGACCTGTTCTCCCGTGTCAGTGGCGCACTGCGCCCGGCGCGGGACCTGCTGCTGGCCCGGACTCGGCCGGTGACCAGCGGAGCCCAGCGGATGTGGCGCAGGTCCCTGCAGTTGCGGGTGGTGACCATCACCCTGGTCGCGTCCGGCCTGCTGGTCGGCGGGTTCGCGTACATGGTGGCGTCGCAGAGCACCAACATTCTGCTGGACCGGGCCCGGGAAGACGTGCAGCGGCGGCTGACCCACGGGCGGGACTACGCCGCCGAGCAGATGAGCGTGCATCCGCAGTACTTCGACCCGCAGGTCCGGGTGACCTTCGAGCTGACCGTCAGCACCCTGGCCGGCGGCGATCCCGACCAGGTGGGTGGGGTGGTCGTGGTGATGGCGGCGAGCAGCTACCCACTGATCCAGTCGGCGACCTCACCGGCGGTGGACGCGTCCGGCATGATCAGCGACGAGCTGGCCCGGCACGTCGGCTCCGGTGCCCAGGCGCATCAGATTCGCACCGGTGACCTCGGCGAAGGGCGGCTCAAGTACCTGGTCTACGGCTCCCCGGTGCCGACCAAGTTCGGTCAGGTCGAGCTCTACTACCTGGTGCCGCTGACCACCCAGGACCAGGCCGCCAACCAGATCCGGGCGACCGTGCTCATCACCGGACTGGCGCTGGTGATGCTGCTCGGCCTGCTGGCCGCGCTGGTGACCAGACTGGTCGTCACGCCGGTACGGGTGGCCGCGCGCACCGCGCAGCGGCTCTCCGCCGGGCTGCTGGACCAACGGATGGTGGTCGACGGCGAGGACGACCTGGCAATGCTGGCCGCCTCGTTCAACCAGATGGCGACCAACCTGCAGCGGCAGATCACCCGGCTGGAGGAGATGTCCCGGCTGCAGCGTCGGTTCACCTCCGACGTGTCGCACGAGCTGCGTACCCCGCTGACCACCGTACGGATGGCCGCCGATCTGCTCTTCGCCGAGCGGGACGGCTTCGACCCGGCGGCGGCCCGCAGCGCCGAGCTGCTGCAGACCGAGCTGGACCGGTTCGAGAGCCTGCTTACCGACCTGCTGGAGATCAGCCGGTTCGATGCCGGGTTCGCGGTACTGGACGCCGAGCCGACCGATCTGGTGTCGGTGGTCCGCCGGGTCGCCGACCGGCTCGACGGGCTGGCCGCCCGGCTCGGCGTGCGGATCGAGCTGCGACTGCCCGCGACGGCGGTGATCGCCGAGGTGGATCCCCGTCGGGTCGAGCGGGTGCTGCGCAATTTGGTCGGCAACGCCGTCGAGCACGGCGAGGGCCGGCCGGTGGTGGTCACTCTCGGCGTCGATGACGCGGCGGTCGCGGTGACCGTACGTGATCATGGGGTTGGCCTGCGTGCCGGGGAGGACAAGTTGGTGTTCAACCGTTTCTGGCGGGCGGATCCGTCCCGTGCCCGGCAGACCGGTGGGACCGGTCTCGGCCTGTCGATCAGTGTGGAGGACGCCCGGCTGCACGGCGGCTGGCTGGAAGCGTGGGGTGCGCCCGGCGAGGGTGCCCAGTTCCGGCTCACCCTGCCGGCCCGGGCCGGTGACCGGCTCACCTCGTCACCGTTGCGGCTGGTACCGGAGGACCGCCGGCCGCCGTCCGGCGGATCTGACGGCGGATCTGACGGCGCCGATCCGGACGAGCCGTGGCGGGCACCGACGCAGTCGACGCAGCCGGCAGCGGCGGCCGCCGAACCGGTCGGCACGATGGTGGTCCTCCCGGAGCAGAGCACCGGGTCCGGCGACCGGGCCAGTGGCGTGGCCGCGACCGGAGCGGCACCGTGACCCGCCGGTGGCGTCGACTGGCGCTGCTGCCGGTACTCGCCGCGATGCTGCTCGCCGGGTGCGGCATTCCGGAGAACACCGACGTGCGGGTCGACGGGCAGGGTCCGGCACCCGGCCTGCCGACCGGTGGCGGCGGGGCCCAGACGCCGGCGTCGCGGCTCGACGAACGCAACAACACCGAGGCGTTCGTCGTCAACTTCCTGCAGGCCGCCGCCGTGGAGGCGGAACGGGCCGTGGAACAGGTACGCGAGTACGTCGCGCCGCAGGACCGCGCGGACATCCGCGACCCCAACCCCGAGGTCGCGCTGACCGTGGTCCGACTGCGGGAACGTCCGCAGATCACCCGGGCCGAGGCCGGGGTGGAGGAGGTGGCGCTCGACGTCCAACAGCTCGGCCTGCTGCGGCCGAACGGGGCGTTGGAGCCGCTGCCCGCCCAGGAGCCGGAGTTCACCGAGTACACCTTCCAGGTCGGGTCGGTCGCCGGTGAGACGGGCAAGTTCGTTCTCAACCCGCCGGCGGCGCTGCTGCTCAGCGTGGACGCGTTGAACACGTTCTACCTGCAGCGCACCATCTACTTCTGGGACACCAGCCAGCGGGCGCTGGTGCCGGATCTGCGCTACCTGCCGGTGGCGGTGCCGTTGGAGCGCCAGCGCACCGTCCTGCTGGAAATGCTGATCAGCGGGCCGTCGAACTGGCTCGCCTCGGCGGTGCAGGCGCTGCCGAGCGGTATCCGCTCGGGTGGCAACGTGCCCGATACCGGGGACCGGCTGAAGGTGACGTTGATCGCCGACGCGACCCCGTTCGCCGACGAACGCGAACTCGACCGATTGGCGGCCCAGCTGATGTGGTCGCTGTGGCCGGAGTTCGACAACGACCTGGAGTTGACCATCCAGGGGCAGAGTCCGAAGGTCTACCCGGGCGCCGACCTGCTGGCGATGAACGGCACCCAGGCGCTGCCCGAGACGCCCGAACGGTTCACCGTCTACCAGGGCCGGGTGCACCGATTGCGCAGCTCGGCGCGCTCCGGCGAGCCGATCCCGGTGCTCACCGAGGAGGTCAACCAGAACGTGGTCACCGCTGGTTTCACTCAGGCCGGTGGTGGCACGTACGCGGCCCTCGCGGTGGCCGACGGCGGTGCCCAGCGGCTGATCGTCGGCGCGGCGACCGGGGCCGGCACCAGCTTCGACGCCAGCACCCGGACCTTCGACGACATCGGCCGGCCGGTCTGGCTCAAGGCACCAGGTGACGCGGGTCTCGTTGTCGCGGACGGCGGGCTGTTCTCGTTCCGGGTCGGCAGCGGTGCGGTCGAGCAGGTCACGCTGCCCGGGGTGACCGGCGAGGTGCAGTCGGTCGGTGCGGCCCCGGACGGTCACCGGATCGCGCTGGTGGTCGACGGCCGGCTGTACGTGGCCGCGCTGAGCCGGGGCGGCAAGGTCGAGGTGCTGCCACCCCGTCGGGTGCCGACCTCGCTGTCCGACCTGACCCAGGTCGACTGGGTGGCCGAGACGCTGCTGGTGGCAGCCGGCACGAACCCTGACGGGCGAGTCAGCCTGTACGACGTGACAGTGGACGGCGCGATCGAGACCAGTTCGCTGCGGGACCTCGGCGGGGCGAGCGTGACCCACCTGGCCGGCTATCCGGCCAACCCGGTCGGTGGCGGCACGGTCGGCGCCCGGATGTACGTCGCGAACGGTGTGCCGTACGACCTGTTCGAGCCGAGCGAGCAGATCCGGCCGGAGGAGATCGAAGGGGTGGAGCCGAGCGGCACCGAGGAGCCGGAGAACCCCACCACCAATCCGACCGCCCCGTTCTTCCTGTACTGACCTGCGGCGGTGGTGGGCGACGTCTGGTCGGCGCTGGCCGACCTGGTGCTGCCGGTGGAGTGCGCCGGTTGCCGCCGCACCGGCGGCCGGCTGCGGTTCGGTGTGTGTGGCCGGTGCGCCGACGAGGTGCAGCGACTGCGTCCCCGGCCGGTACGCCCCGAGCCGGCCCCGCCGGACCTGCCGCCCTGCGTGGCGTTGGGTGAGTACGCGGGGGCGCTGCGGGAGTTGCTGCTGGCGTACAAGGAACGGGGCCGGCACGGGCTGGGTCGGCCGCTGGGCCGGCTGCTCGGCGACGCGGTCGCCGCCGCGGTCGGCACCGGTGCGGACCGGCCGGTGCTGCTGGTCCCGGTGCCGAGCACCGCTGCGGCGGCGCGGGCCCGGCACGGTGATCATCTCGCCCGGCTGACCCGGTACGCGGCGGCCCGGTTGCGGGTCGACGGCCGGCGGGTCGCGGTGGCGCGGCCGCTGCGGGCCCGGACCCGTCCGGACTCGGCCGGGTTGGACAGCGCGGCGCGGCTGGCGTCCGCCCGGACGGCGTTTCGGCCCCGGCGGGTCGGACTTGACATCTCGCTGCGGGCTGATCCGCGACTGCGGGTGATCGTGGTGGACGACATCGTCACCACCGGTGCGACATTGGCCGCCGTGCACCGGCTGCTTGTCGCGCAGGGACTGCCGGCGTACGCCGCCGTGGTGCTCGCAGCGACGCGACGCCGTCACTTACGGTAGCCAGTTGCTGGGGTCCTTTGTCGGGGTTTGTTCGTGATCTGGGAATCTTCGCGCACCGGTCTCTGTCGAACTGATGACGCGCCGCCGTCGGCGGGTTAGCGTAGGCGCATCAGGGGTATGGCCGGTGGTTGAACAACCACCTGAGGTGTCCCGGAGGGAGGTGTATTCCGCTACCCGGCCGGTTGACGCCGACCACTCTTGGTCCGCTGACCGGTCCCACATTCTTTCGCAGCGACACCGATCGTTGAGATCGTTCCAGGGAGGTCACGCGTGGAGATCGTGGTGAAAGGCCGCAACGTAGAGGTCCCCGACCACTACCGAGCCCATGTAGCCGAGAAGTTGGCCAAGGTCGAACGGTACGACCACAAGCTGATGCGCGTCGACGTCGAGTTGTTTCACGAGCGCAATCCCCGTCAGTCGGACCACTGCCAGCGGGTCGAACTCACCTGCGTCTCGCGCGGGCCGGTGATCCGGGCGGAAGCATGCGCCAAGGATTTCTACAGTGCCCTCGACGCCGCTATCAGCAAGCTGGACACCCGGCTGCGCCGGGCCGCTGACCGGCGCCGGGTGCACCGTGGCCGGCACGCGCCGGTATCGGTGGCCGAGGCGACCTCCGGGCTGCCCACCGCCGGGCTGAACGGCTTCGCTCCGTTGCCACCGTCCCAGCCGACCGCAGAGCCGACGACGTCGGTCGCGGTACTCGACCGCGCCGCGCAGGATCTCACCGACGATGGATACGACGACGTCGCCGACGAGTACGACGACCAGCCCTGGCACATCGTCCGGGAGAAGGAGCACCCGGGCGATCCGATGACGGTCGACGACGCGCTGTTCCAGATGGAACTGGTCGGGCACGACTTCTATCTGTTCCTGGACAAGGAGTCCGGCCGGCCGAGCGTGGTCTACCGCCGCAAGGGCTACGACTACGGCGTCATCGCGCTGGCTGAACCGACCGTCACCGCCTGAACCGACCGCCGCTTCGACAATTCGTGGTCGACCGGTCGGATACCGCCGGCTATCGCCGCCAAACGGTGGCCGTCGGCGGTATTCGACCGGTAGCGGGGTATCGAACCGGCGCCGGTAGCCACCGGCGTCGGCGTTTCACCCGTGGCCGAGGTCGGCCGGTAGCAGCGAGTACTGGACGCTGTCGTGGCGGCTGCCGTCCGCGCCGGGCAACAGAGCCCGGTTCCGCCCTTCGTACTGGAAGCCGGCCCGCTCCAGGACCCGCTGGGACGCGACGTTGCTGGGCAGCGCACCGGCGGCCAACCGGGCGATGGCCGTGTTGGCGAAGATCCACCGAGCGAGCAGCCGTACCGCCCGGGCGGTGTAGCCGCGCCCGCGCCACTGGGGCAGCAGCGAATAGCCGATCATCGCCTCGCCGAGCTCCGGACTCAGATAGCTGAGCCCGATCCGCCCGGCCGGCGTACCGCTGGCCGCGTCGCAGATGACCACGTCGATCCGCTGGCCGGCCAGCCACCTGCCCGGTGCCCTGGTGCACTGCGCCTCGATCAGGGCGCGGGTCGGCACCACCGGTGGGACCGAGGTCGCGGCGACGTCGGGCAGCGACTCCAGGTGATATGCGAAGTCGGCGTCGGCCGGGCCGAGCGGACGCAGCCGGACCACCCCGTCGGTCAACCCGTCGCCGGGCAGGTCCGGCAGGGTGCGTGGGGTCGGGCCCGGTGGGTCGCCGGCCAGGCGGGTCCAGACCACCAGGTCCTCCCGG
Organism: Micromonospora sp. LOL_021; assembly: GCF_048060215.1. Taxonomy (NCBI): domain Bacteria; kingdom Bacillati; phylum Actinomycetota; class Actinomycetes; order Micromonosporales; family Micromonosporaceae; genus Micromonospora; species Micromonospora sp. LOL_021. The sequence continues at coordinate 107,029 of NZ_JBHMIN010000015.1, forward strand.
TCGGCGGTCGGCCCTCGGCCGGGCTGGCTGGCGGCGCCTCGGCGTACCCCCTCGTAGCTGAACCCGGCGGCCAGCGCCACCCGCTGGCTTACCGCGTTGGCCGCGTCGGTGAGCAGCTCGACCCGGCCGAACCCGGAGCGTATCGCGTGGCCGGTGGCGGCGATGGCGGCTGCGGTGGCCGCTCCTTTGCCCCGGGCCCGCGGCGTGACCCAGTAGCCGACCTCGATCTGGGCCCGCTCGGGTACCGCCCGGCTGAGCCCGACGCAGCCGAGCAGTTCGTCGCTGCCCGGGTCGGCGATCGCCCAGGCCGCGCCGCCGCCGGCCCAGGCGGCGGTGGACCCCTTGGTGATCCAGCGCCGTGCGTCGACGATCGTGTATGGCCGGGGCAGGTCGGGGATGAACCGCTGGGTGGTCGGATCGCCGCAGGCCTCGGCGACCGCAGGGGCGTCGTCGGGCAGAAACATCCGAAGCCGGACGCCGCCCTCGGTGAGTTCGACGGGTTCCACCGGCCCATCCTGACGCAGCTTTCGCGCAGGGCATAACGCATATGCCGGGCGGACCTCGTCGACATGGTCCGTTATGTCGGAATATCCGGTGCTGGATGCGGGCTGCGACTGCCGCCGTACCGATTGATGCGCCTACGATGGTGAGGCACACCGTCTAGGGGAGCGTTGATCCGTGTCGATTCTTGAGAAGGTCCTCCGCGCCGGCGAGGGCCGCATGTTGCGTCGGCTCAAGGCGGTCGCCACGGCCGTCAACTCGATCGAGGACGACTACGTCGACCTCACCGACGCGGAGCTGCGGGAGCTGACCGACCAGTACCGCCAGCGGTACGCCGACGGCGAGTCCCTCGACGACCTCCTCCCAGAGGCGTTCGCCACCGCCCGGGAGGCCGCCGCCCGGGTGCTCGGCCAGCGGCACTACGACGTGCAGATCATGGGCGGTGCGGCGCTGCACTTCGGCAACATCGCCGAGATGAAGACCGGTGAGGGTAAGACGCTCACCTCGGTACTGCCGGCGTACCTCAACGCGTTGTCCGGCAAAGGTGTGCACATCGTCACCGTCAACGACTACCTGGCCGAGCGGGACGCCGCCTGGATGGGCCGGGTGCACGAGTTCCTCGGGCTCACCGTCGGCGTGATCCTGCCCAACCGGCCGTCGGCCGACCACCGGGCCGCGTACCAGGCGGACATCACCTACGGCACCAACAACGAGTTCGGCTTCGACTACCTGCGCGACAACATGGCCTGGTCAAAGGACGACCTGGTGCAGCGCGGGCACAACTTCGCCATCGTCGACGAGGTCGACTCGATCCTGATCGACGAGGCGCGGACACCGCTGATCATCTCCGGCCCGGCCGAACATTCCGCCCGCTGGTACGGCGAGTTCGCCGCCGTGGTCAAGCGGATGCAGGCCGGCAAGGACGGCGAGGGCGACTACGAGATCGACTACGCCAAGCGCACCGTCGCGGTGACCGAGCGGGGTGTCGCCAAGGTCGAGGACCGGCTGGGCATCGACAACCTGTACGAGTCGGTGAACACCCCGTTGGTCGGCTACCTGAACAACGCCATCAAGGCCAAGGAGCTCTACAAGCGGGACAAGGACTACATCGTCAACGACGGCGAGGTCCTGATCGTCGACGAGTTCACCGGCCGGATCCTGCACGGCCGCCGCTACAACGAGGGCATGCACCAGGCGATCGAGGCCAAGGAAGGCGTCGAGATCAAGCAGGAGAACCAGACCCTCGCCACCATCACCCTGCAGAACTACTTCCGGCTCTACAGCAAGCTGGCCGGGATGACCGGTACGGCGCAGACCGAGGCCGGCGAGTTCAACAAGGTCTACGACGTCGGCGTGGTGACCATCCCGACCCACCGGGAAATGGTCCGGATGGACCGGGCGGACGTCATCTACAAGACGGAGAAGGCCAAGTTCAACGCCGCCGTCGAGGACATCGCCGAGCGGCACGCGGTGGGTCAGCCGGTGCTGGTCGGCACGGTGTCGGTGGAGAACTCGGAGATCCTCTCCCAGCTGCTGCGCCGCCGGGGCATCCCGCACGCGGTGCTCAACGCGAAGTTCCACGCCAAGGAAGCCGAGATCATCGCGCAGGCCGGCCGTAAGGGCGCGGTCACCGTGGCGACCAACATGGCCGGCCGTGGCACGGACATCCTGCTCGGCGGCAACCCGGACTACCTCGCCGCGGCCCAGCTGCGCCAGCGTGGGCTCGACCCGGTCGAGCACGCCGAGGAGTACGCCAAGGCGCTGGAAGACATCATGCCGCAGGTCAAGCAGGCCTGCGCGGCCGAGGCCGAGGAGGTCTCCGCGGTCGGCGGCCTCTACGTGCTCGGCACCGAACGGCACGAGTCGCGCCGGATCGACAACCAGCTGCGCGGCCGGTCCGGCCGACAGGGCGACCCGGGCGAGTCGCGGTTCTACCTGTCGCTGCAGGACGAGTTGATGCGGCGGTTCCGGGCCGGGGCGGTCGAAGCGGTGATGGAGCGCTTCAACATCCCCGAGGACGTGCCGATCGAGTCCAAGATGGTGACCCGGCAGATCAAGAACGCCCAGGCGCAGATCGAGGGCCAGAACGCCGAGACCCGCAAGAACGTCCTCAAGTACGACGAGGTGCTCAACAAGCAGCGCCAGGTGGTCTACGCCGAACGGCTGCGGGTGCTCAACGGCGAGGACCTGCACGACCAGGTCACCAAGATGATCGACGACGTGGTCGGCGCGTACGTCGACGGGGCGACGGTCGAGGGCTACGCCGAGGACTGGGACTTCGACCAGCTCTGGTCCAGCCTCAAGCAGCTCTACCCGGTGGGGATCACCGTCGACGAGCTGATCGAGGAGGCCGGCGGCGAACGGAGCGCGGTGGACGCCGACTTCCTCCGGGCGCAGGTGCTGGAGGACGCCCACGCGGCGTACCAGCGCCGCGAGGAGGAGCTCGGCACCGACGCGTTGCGGCAGCTGGAGCGGATGGTCCTGCTGCAGGTGATCGACCGTAAGTGGCGTGAGCACCTCTACGAGATGGACTATCTCAAGGAGGGCATCAGCCTGCGGGCCTACGCCCAGCGTGACCCGCTGGTCGAGTACCAGCGCGAGGGCTACGCGATGTTCGCCACCATGATGGACGGCATCAAGGAGGAGACGGTCGGCTTCCTGTTCAACGTCGAGGTGCAGGTGCAGCAGCCGGGGGCCCCGGCTGACGGTGCCGGCGCGCCGGCGGGGGAGCGGCCCGGAACCCGAATTCCGGTGCCCGACGGTGGGGTCCAGGTGAGCGCCAAGGGCCTCGGCGCGGCACCGCGTCCGCAGGGCCTGCAGTACGTCTCGCCCACCATCGACGGCGCCGCCGGTGCCGACGGCGGGGTGCAGGTGCAGCAGGCACCGGCGTTGGGTGTCGGCGGCCCGCCGGCCGGGCGTCCGAGCCAGGGCGGCCAGAGCCAGGGCCAGCGTCCGGGCCAGGGCGGTCGGGGCCGTCCGCCCGCCGCCAGCCGACCGGAGGCCGGTCCGCCGGTGCCGGCGGCGGCTGGCCGTCGAGCCGCGCCCGGCCAGGCCGTCAGCAGCAACGGGCCGTCGCGCAACGCGCCCTGCCCGTGCGGGTCCGGCAAGAAGTACAAGCGCTGCCACGGCGCTCCCGGGGCCTGATCCCGGCGGTACCTGACCCCGGCGGGTTGCCCGGTCACACGACGTCGACCGTGGTGCTCAACCAGCCGGTCGGCCGGCGTTCCAGCCGGAAGGCGAGCGCCCAGCTGCGTTCGTCGGTGCCGAGTACCGCGACCGCCTCCGCGACGCCGCTGACCGGCTCGCAGACTCGCAGCTGACGGACCCGGAGCAGCTCGACGGGGCGCCGCCCACCCCGGACGACCGGCGTCGGCTGCGGCGATGCCGGCCCGCGTCGGGCCCGCCCCGGGTCGTCCGGTCTCCGGGCCCGGTCGACGGCGATGGCCAGCTGGGCGCCGACCGCGAGCGACTGTGCCGGGTCGGCGAGCCGGCGGATGTGGCCAGCGGGGCGGAACCCGTTGATGATCTCCAGGCTCGCGGCCAGGAACCGGTGCGCGGCCCGGCGGGCCTCCGGTGACGCGCCGGCGAGCGCGTCCGGCGGCAGCCCTTTTCTGCGGCCACCGGCTGACCCGTTGACCGGTTGGCCGTCGGCTGTCGCCGGCCGGTCGGCGACCACCGCGCCGGGTGTCGCCCCGGCCAGGTCGAGTGCCAGCTGTACGCCGGGATGAGGACCGGGACGCAGGTCGAACTGAGCCGGTTCGTCGGTGAACGGCGGGTCCAGCGGCGGGGCGGGTCGCAGTCGGACGGGGGGACGTCGGATCCGGGTCGCGACAGTCATCCGAGCTCCTGTTGATCTTGCGTTTGCCTTCGTTTGCTTTCGGCAGACCAATTTGAAGCCAGCATGACACCCTCCGTCAACGTCTGTCGATGACGGTGTTCGGACAACCAGTAGTCGCCGGACTACTCGGGCTCGCGCTCGATCAGCGGGTTGCTCTGCACCCACTGCGCCGTCTCGGCGTACTTGCGCTGGATGTACTCCTCCAGCTGGGCGCGTTCCACCCGCCACTGTCCGCGTCCGCCGATCTTGATCGCGGGCAACTCGCCACTGCGAACCATGTGATAGACCTGCGAGTCGGATACGTTGAGTTCGGCGGCGACGTCGGACAACTGCAGGAACCTCGGCTCCACGGTGACTCCCGGCTCGTCTACGTCGGTCGGTTCAGTGTGCCACCGTGGCCCCGCTGGGCCGCTCGGCGGCGTACATTGCATCAGCGACGACATCTGTGGGGGCGAGCGTGTCCGACAACCTGCTCCGGGTCTACGTCCCGGCCACCCTGCCGGCGCTCGCCGGGCTCCGCGACACCGGCCAGCTCGCCGCCGACGTCGCGCACACGGTGACCCCCGCACTGCGGGAGTGGTACGTCGAGGGTGACGAAGAGGAACTGGAGTACGTCGCGTTCACCCGTGCCGCCCAGGAGTCACTGCGCCACCTGCGCGACGATCCGGCCGCCCCGCGCCGCCGGGTGGTGATCGCCGTCGACCTGCCGGCGGACGCGCTGAAACGGTCTGTCGCCGAGCTCGGCTCCAGCACCGTGACGCTGGCCGGCCCGATCGCCTTCGCCTCGGTCGCCGCGGTGCACGTCGACGGCGACGAGGCGGTTGACGACGTGTCGGCGGCGGTGGCTGCCGTGTCGCAGGCCGCCGCCGGTGACCCCGACGCCCAGTTCGTCGTGGACGGTGCCGAGGACCACGAACTGGAGTGGTACGACGTGTCCGAGCTGGAGACGCTGCTGTGACCGGGCCAGCCGGCCCGGTCACAGCCCATGTGCGGGTACCGGCTCAGCCCATGTGCGGGTAGCGGTGGTCGACCGGCGGCACGAACGTCTCCTTGATCGTGCGCGGCGACGTCCAGCGCAGCAGGTTGTGCTTCGACCCGGCCTTGTCGTTGGTGCCGCTGCCCCGGGCGCCGCCGAACGGCTGCTGCCCGACGACCGCCCCGGTCGGCTTGTCGTTGACGTAGAAGTTGCCGGCCGCGTACCGCAGCATGGCACCGGCCCGGTCGATCACCCGCCGGTCGGTCGCGAACACCGACCCGGTCAACGCGTACGGAGCGATCTCCTCGGCCTGGGCCACCACGTCCCAGAACTGGTCGTCATCGTAGACCGACACCGCCAGGATCGGGCCGAAGTACTCGGTGCTGAACACCTCGTGCCCGGGATCGGTGCAGGTCAACAGGGTGGGCCGGACGAACCAGCCGACGCTGTCGTCGACCGTGCCGCCGGCCAGCACCTGACACGACGGGTCGTTGCGGACCCGGTCCAGCACGGCCGTGTGCCGGGCGAACGCCCGGTCGTCGATCACCGCGCCGCCGAAGTTGGTGAAGTCGGTCACGTCGCCGTAGGGCAGTGACTCGACCGTCGCGACCAGCCGGTCCCGCAGCCCGGCCGTCCACAGCGACTTCGGCAGGTACGCCCGGGACGCCGCCGAGCACTTCTGTCCCTGGTACTCGTACGCGCCCCGGACCAGGGCGGTGTGCAGTGCCGCCGGGTCGGCGCTGGGATGCGCCACGATGAAGTCCTTGCCGCCGGTCTCGCCGACCAGCCGGGGGTACGAGCGGTACCGGCCGATGTTCTCCCCGACGGTCCGCCACAGCTGCTGGAACACCCGGGTGGAGCCGGTGAAGTGGATGCCGGCCAGGTCCCGGTCGGCCAGCGCCACCTCGGACACCGCCAGCCCGTCCCCGGTGACCAGGTTGATCACCCCCGGCGGCAGCCCGGCGGCCTCGAACAGCCGCATCGTGAAGTGGGCGGCGAACTGCTGCGTCGGGGACGGCTTCCAGACCACCGTGTTGCCCATCAGCGCCGGCGCGGACGGCAGGTTGCCGGCGATCGCGGTGAAGTTGAACGGGGTGACCGCGTAGACGAAGCCCTCCAACGGGCGGTGGTCGAACCGGTTCCACACCCCCGGCGCGGACCGGGGCTGCTCGGCCAGCACCTGATGGCCGAAGTGCACGTTGAACCGTAGGAAGTCGATCAGCTCGCAGGCCGAGTCGATCTCCGCCTGGTACGCGGTCTTGGACTGACCGAGCATGGTGGCCGCGTTCACCGTGTCCCGCCACGGGCCGGCCAGCAGGTCGGCGGCGCGCAGGAAGACCGCGGCCCGTTCGGCGTACGGCAGGTTGCGCCAGCCCGGTGCGGCCTGCTTCGCCGCCGCCACCGCGGCCTCGGCGTCGGCCGGCTCGGCGTTACCGGTCACCCCGAGGACGTGCCGGTGCCGGTGCGGAATCACCACCTCGATCGGCGCGCCCGCCGCCATCCGCTGCCGGCCGCCGATCGTCATCGGCAGCTCGATCCGGTCGGCCGACAACTCGGTGAGCCGGCGGCTCAGGTCGGCCCGCTCGGCGCTGCCCGGCGCGTAGTCGCGGATCGGTTCGTTGCGGGGGTCGGGGGTGGCGGGAACGGCGTCCATCACAGGCTCCTGGCGTGATCTCGACAACGTCGGCGAAGACGGACCCGTCGGGGCACCCGGTGGGGCGGCCACGGCGACGCGGTCCGGGTCCCATCGTCGCACGCCCGGCCGACCCGCACGCCGATCCGCGTACGCTGGTCGGCACCGGACGACAGCACGCCGACGACCAGGAGGGCACCAGCGATGACCAGCCAACCCGCAGTCGCCCCCGACGCCGAGGTGGGCCCGGACCGCCCGGTCGGCGACGCCGGGGTGGGCCCGGACGGCTCGGTCGGCGCGGCAGTCGTTCTCGGCCTGCTCAGCCTCGCCTGGGTGACCCTGCTGATCGTCTCCGTGTTGAGCACCCTGGGGTCGTCCACCGACGGGGTGCTCGCGGTGACCGAGACCGCGTACGGGCTCCCGGCGGTGATCTTCGCGGCGCTGATCGCCGGAGCGGGTGTCGGCCAGGCGGTCCGCCGGCTGGCGCACCGGTGGCTGGGCGCGGCGGCGGTGCCGAGACTGCTCGTCGCCGTCGGCTGCGGAGCGTCGACCGGCGTCGGTGCCGCCGCCGCCGTGGTGTACGGCGACGGCCGCGGCGGGTCGGCCGTCCAGATCCTCGGCTGGGCGCTGTTCGCCGGTGCCACGGTCGGCGGTGCGTTGACGGGTCTGCACCGCCGTGCCGGCCTGCTGACGGCAGCGGCCGCCGCCGGCGCGCTGGCGGTCGCCGGCACGACGACCGCCCGGGAGTTGGCCAAGGGGCCGCTGCTGGACCTGTTCGGAGCCGCCGACACCGCCGGGTCCGTGCTGGCCGCGCAGTCCCGACTGGTCTGGGTCACCGCACTGTTGGCCGGTGCCCTCGCCGGGCTGGTGACCTTCGGCTACCTGCACCGGGCGGTACGCCGGTCCGGCCGGTCGCTGCCCTGGCCGGGATACCTGGTCGCCGGGGCCGGTCCCGGCCTGCTGTTGGTGATCGCCGAGGTGGTCACCCGGGTCGGCGGTGCCCAACTGCTCGATCTGGCCCGGTCGTTCAGCGAGAGCGACCAGGCCTTCCAGACCATGGCCGACGGTGCCCGGATCAACTCGGCGTTGATCGTCCTGTTCACCGCGGCGTTCACCGGGTTGATCTGCCTCGGCCGGACGTTGCCCGGCCGGCCGGATCCGGATCCGGTTGCGGACTCCGAGCCGGCTGCGGATTCCGAGCCGGCGGTGGGCTCGGCCGGCACCCGCTGACGTAGCCGGTCGGACAACTTTCCGTCACAGTGACGCGGATCCCTCCCAGGTTCGTGCCAAGCGTCAGTTTGGCGACCGTCGCTCCTCGGCCGCGCACCTACCGTCGAGCGAGTGGACGGGCAGGACGGCACGCGACAGGCGCTCGATGGGCGGTACCGGCTGGGGGCACAGTTCTCCCGTGGGGCGGTCGGCGCGGTGCACCGCGGGCACGATCTGCACGACGACGTGCCGGTGGCGGTGAAGGTGCTCCGGTCGGAGGCCGCCGAGCATCCTGATCTGGTGGAGGGCTTCCACACCGAGGCCGCTCTGCTGTCCCGGCTGGACCATCCGAACGTGATCCGGCTCCGGGCCCGGACCGCCGTGGGCGACCTGCCCGCCCTGGTTCTGGACCTGGTCGACGGCGACGACCTGCGCCACCGGGTCCGCCGGGACGGTCCGCTGCCACCGGCTGTCGCGGTCGCCGTCGCCGCACAGGTCGCCACTGCTCTGTCGTACCTGCACGAACGTGACATCGCGCACGGCGACGTCAAGCCGGCGAACCTGCTGGCACCGGCGGACGGGGGCCGGGTGCGGCTGATCGACTTCGGCGCCGCCCGGGCCGGGCATGCGGCGGCGCCGGACCGGGCCACCCTGGCCACCCCGGAGTACGCCGCGCCGGAGATCGCCTGTGGCGGTTCGCCGACCTGGTCGTCGGACGTCTATGCGCTCGGCATCGTGCTGTTCGAGTTGCTCTGCGGCCGTACGCCGTACCGGGGCGGGAGCGCCGACGAGGTCCTCGCCCGGCACCGGCGGTGTGTGCCCGTACCACCGGTGGGGCTGCCACCGGCGGTGTGGCCGGTGATCGAGCAGTGCCTGGCAGCGCGACCGGCGGACCGGCCGACCGCCCGGTCGCTCGTCGCCCGGCTACGTGGTCTGGAGCCGGCGCTCGACGGCTGGCCGGCGTTGCCGGCGTTGCCGGCGGACGCGGTCACCTGGTGGCCCCGGGACGGTCCGGCCACCGCTGGGGCCGCGGTGGGAGCGCGGCCACGACGCCGGGCGCTGCAGTTCGGCGGGTTGGCCGGTGCGGGGCTCGCGTTGTCGGCGGTGGTGGCGGGTCTCACCCTGGCGGCCGGACAGGGGACCGGTCCGCAGCCGGGTCGGCTCAGCGGGCCGATCGGCCCGGTCGGTGCGTCGGCGCCGCCGGCTGCGAAGTCATCGCCGATGTCGGTGTCCCCGGGGGAACCGGAGGGTGGGGCGGCGTCGGGAAGCCCGGTTGGTCCCACCGGCCAGGTAGGTTCGAGCGGGACGGCTGGGTCTGGTGTGGCCATCGGGACGCCGCAACCGTCCGATCCGGGACAGCTACCAGGCTCTCCGGAGGATATGCCCGGTGAGCTGGGGCTCCGGATCGGGGACCCGGTGCCACAGTGGCCGATGTCCGGGGTGGCCGGACCGGACACTCCGAACTAGTCAGACGAAGTGAACTTCATGCTTCAAACTTCACCAAAAATTCCTGCACCGAGGCATGTTGCTGCGGGTAACATATTCTTTGTCCGTTTTGCTGCCTGATGGTAAATATTGATCTTCCTTACCGGACCGTCGTCCACAGACAGTGCACTTTAGAACACGGTTGGTCGCGGATCGCGCCAAATCCTGGACGTAGAGGCGACAAAGTGGCAGCGTAGAGGGCATGGCGGATGTACGAATCAATCCCACGGCGGCAGCCCTTCTCGGCCTGCTCCATGAAGGACCCATGACAGGCGGGCAGCTGATGGCTGAAGCTGACCGTCGACTCGGCGCTTACTGGTCGATGACCAGGAGCCAGGTGTACCGGGAGCTACCGGTGCTCGCCGAGCAGGGCCTGGTCCGGCTCGGCAAGCCCGGGCCGCGGTCCAGCCAGCCGTACGCGATCACCGCGGCCGGCAAGCGCGCATTCCTCAAGTGGTTGGCCGACGCCCCGGGCCGCGACTCGGTCCGTAACCCGATCGCGTTGCGGGTGGCGTTTGGCGAGCACCACACGGCCGACCAGTTGAAGACGGTCTACGCGGACGCGAGCGAGCACCACACCGAGGCGCTGGCCGCGGCCCGCGAGCAGGCACGCGAGGCGAAGAAGAACGGCGACACCTTCGGGGCCGCCGCGCTCGAGTTCGCCGTGGCCTACCACAAGGCCGCACTCTCCTGGCTGAAGACCGCGCCGGTGGGCTGACCACCGGCGCCGGTCGCCGGTGGTCACGACGTATTGTTGTCGGTTGTGACCACTGCCGACTATGCCGACCAGCTAAAAGATCTTGACGCCACGCTTCGCCGGATCGAGGCGGTCATCGACATTGATCGACTGCGCCGCGACCGGGCGGAGCTGGAGGAGGCTGCCTCTGCCCCCGACCTCTGGAACGACCAGGCGAGGGCACAGCAGGTCACCTCCCGGCTGTCGTACGCGAACGCGGAGATCGCCAAGCTGGAGTCGTTGCGCACCCGGCTGGACGACGCGGCCTTGCTGCTGGAGATGGCGCAGGCGGAGGAGGACGCCGGCACGGTCGCCGAAGTCGGTACCGAGCTGGCCGGGTTGCACAAGGCGATCGAGGAGTTGGAGGTGCGCACGCTGCTCTCCGGGGAGTACGACTCCCGGGAGGCGCTGGTGGCGATCCGGGCCGGGGCCGGCGGCGTCGACGCCGCCGACTTCGCCGAGATGTTGCTGCGCATGTACCTGCGGTGGGCGGAGCGGCACGGCTACCCCACCGAGGTCTACGAGACGTCGTACGCGGAGGAGGCCGGTCTCAAGTCGGCCACCTTCACGGTTAAGGCGCCGTACGCGTTCGGCACCCTCAGCGTCGAGTCCGGAACGCACCGTTTGGTGCGGATCAGCCCGTTCGACAACCAGGGCCGGCGGCAGACCAGCTTCGCCGGCGTCGAGGTGCTGCCGGTGGTCGAGCAGACCGACCACATCGACATCCCGGAGAACGAGATCCGGGTGGACGTCTACCGGTCGTCGGGGCCGGGCGGGCAGAGCGTGAACACCACCGACTCCGCCGTACGGCTCACCCACATCCCTACCGGCATCGTGGTCACCTGCCAGAACGAGAAGTCCCAGCTGCAGAACAAGGCCGCCGCGCTGCGCGTGCTGCAGGCCCGGCTGCTGGAGCGCAAGCGGCAGGAGGAGCAGGCCAAGATGGCCGGACTCAAGACCGACGCCGCCGGCTCGTGGGGCGACCAGATGCGGTCGTACGTGCTGCACCCGTACCAGATGGTGAAGGATCTGCGGACCGAGCAGGAGACCGGCAACCCGACCGCCGTGCTCGACGGCGACCTGGACGCCTTCATCGAGGCTGGCATCCGCTGGCGCAAGCAACAGGAACTCGCCGAGGACTGATACCGGCAGCAGTTGCCTGACTACTATTCGTATTCGAGTCTCATGTACGGCCTGTGACTGAGCCCATCATTTCGGGTGGTGTCGGTCCGGTCCGGACGGCTGATTTCCTGGGTTTCGCGGGGATTTGCTGGTACGAAACCTCGCGCATTACCGACATAGGAGACATCCGCCATCAGGCTGGACTTGGCGTAGCCGTTACACCGCGTAGACTCACCACCCGTGATTGCGCTCGAGCAAGTGACGAAGACGTACCCGAAGGCGTCCCGGCCCTCGCTGGACAACGTGTCGGTCGCGATCGAGAAGGGCGAGTTCGTCTTCTTCATCGGTCCGTCCGGCTCCGGCAAGTCCACGATCATCAAGCTGCTGCTGCACGAGGTGACCCCCAACAAGGGCAAGGTCATCGTCAACAGCAAGGACGTCACGACCATGCGCTCCTGGAAGATCCCCAACTTCCGGCGCTCCATCGGCTGCGTGTTCCAGGACTTCCGGCTGCTGCCCAACCGCACCGCGTACGAGAACGTCGCCTTCGCCCTCGAGGTGATCGGCAAGACCAAGGCGGTCGCCCGGCGGGTCGTCCCGGAGGTGCTGGAGCTCGTCGGCCTGGGCGGCAAGGAGCACCGCTACCCGCACGAACTCTCCGGTGGCGAGCAGCAGCGCGTCGCGGTGGCCCGGGCGTTCGTCAACCGGCCGCTGGTGCTGCTCGCCGACGAGCCGACCGGAAACCTCGACCCGGATACCTCGATCGAGATCATGCGGCTGCTGGACCGGATCAACCGCACCGGTACCACGGTCGTGATGGTCACTCACGACTCGAACATCGTCAACCAGATGCGGCGGCGGGTCATCGAGATCGAGGCCGGCCGGATCGTCCGCGACCAGGCTCGCGGCGTCTACGGCTAACCAGCCACCACGGCTCCACCGGGGCCTGTGTCGGCCGGCACCGGCACGTGGCGGCCTAGTACCACCATCCAGCGGCAGATCCGGAAGAGGAACCCGATGCGCGCGAAATACGTCCTGTCCGAGGTGATGGTCGGGCTGTGGCGCAACGTGACGATGACCGTCGCCATGATCATCACCATGGCGGTGTCGCTCACCATGCTGGGCGCGAGTGGCCTGATGTACCTGCAGGTCAACTCGATGAAGGATTTCTACTACGACCAGATCGAGGTCTCGATCTTCCTGGTGTCCGACGTCTCCGACGAGCAACGCGACAGCCTGCAGAGCTCGCTCGACGCCGACCCGTTGATCTCCAACGTCACGTACGAGTCCAAGGAGGAGGCGTACAACCGTTTCCAGACGCTCTACGCTGACGCTCCGGATCTGGTCAACGCGGTCGAGCCGGACCAACTGCCCGAGTCGTTCCGGATCAAGCTGGTTGATCCGGAGGAATACCAGGCAATCTTCGACAAGTACAACGGCACCGAGGGCATCGACGAGATCGTCGACCAGCGCCGGCTGCTCGACAAGATCTTCAACATCCTCGGCTCGGTGCAGAGCATGGCGCTGATCGCCGCGTCGATCATGGCGGTGGCGGCGTTGCTGCTGGTCGGCAACACGATCCAGGTCGCGGCGTACAGCAAGCGGCGCGAGGTCGCCGTGATGCGGCTGGTCGGCGCGTCCAACTGGTTCATCCAGGCCCCGTTCGTACTCGAAGCCGTCGTCGCCGGCCTGTTCGGCTCGCTGCTCGGCTTCGGTGCCCTGGTGCTGGGCAAGATGTTCCTGCTCGACGGCTCGCTGCGCGATCTCACCGAGCTGCTGACCCCGATCGAGTGGAGCAGCGTACTGCTGATGTTCCCGGTGATGGCCGGCGTCGGTGGCCTGGTCAGCGCGATCACCGCCTGGGTGACGCTGCGCTTCTACCTGCGGGTCTGACGCTTGATCCGATCCGATTCCATCTGCCGCCGCGCGCCGACCGGTACCGGAAAACCGGTACCGGTCGGCGCGTCGTCGCGCGGTACCATGGCGCGGTTGTCCGTCGGCGCCGCGTCTGCGCAGCAGCGCCCGGGTCCGCAGAGGAGGCAGCCATGCCGCGGGAAAAAGGGCGCAAGGTCGTCGCCTCGAACCGTAAGGCCCGGCACGACTACGCCATCACCGACGTGTACGAGGCCGGCATGGCGCTGACCGGCACCGAGGTCAAGTCGCTGCGGTCCGGCCGGGCCTCGTTGGTCGACGCATTCGCTCAGGAGCGGCAGGGCGAGATCTTCCTGTACGGCATGCACATCCCGGAATACGACCAGGGCACCTGGACCAACCACGAGCCCCGCCGGACCCGCAAGCTGCTGCTGCACCGCACTGAGATCGACCGGCTGCTCGGCAAGCTGCGGGAGGGCGGGTTGACCCTGGTCCCGATCTCGGTGTACTTCTCCGACGGCTGGGCCAAGGTCGAGCTGGCCCTCGCGCGCGGCAAGAAGTCCTACGACAAGCGACAGGATCTGGCCAAGCGGGACGCCGACCGGGAGATCCAGCGGGCAGTAGGCCGGCGCGGCAAGGGGATGAGCTGACCGAGCCGCACCTTCTGCCGGTAGTCGGCTCAAGCCTTCTGGCCGTAACCGGGATGAAGCCCGGGGCCGGAGGCGTTAGGATCGGTACGGACGCGGACCACCTCCGGGCCGCGCCGCCACACCAGGGGGTGACTGGTTTCGACTTCGTACGTTGCGGCAGGGGAAGCGAGCCGAGGAAGCCGACGTCGTCTCGTGAATCGGTCGTCGGAAACCAATAAGCGCCAACTCTAAGCGCGCTGACTTCGCTCTCGCCGCCTGAGGCGAGTAGCAAGTCTGTCGGTCTGGGACTGCCTTCGGCCCAGTAACCGGCATCAGTGAGAGGGCTGGCCTAGCGAACCCGGTCGCGGGGTTCGTGCGGCGAGATCAAACGCGACTGGGCCCGTCACATCGACTCGCTCGCGTGATCGATGGGGCCGAGTAGAGGCACAGCGAGCTGCGCTCGGAGAAGCCCTGGCAAGACGCCGAAGGACCCGGGTTCGATTCCCGGCACCTCCACGGACAACAGCCGGCCCACCGCCACCAGGCGGTGGGCCGGCTGCGTTGCACGTGGGCCGGCTGCGTTGCACGGCCGACTTCACTATGTGTAGTCAATCGCCTAGTTGGTCCGGGAACCCGCTGCCAACCTGGTGCGTCTGACCCGACATGCGCCGTTTCACCGCCCTGTTGGGCATACCACTGATCCTGATCGCAGGTTGCGCGCCGACCGACGGGACCGCACCCGGCGGTCCAGGAGGCTCCGCCGACGAACGCTGGGAGAGCTTCCAGCAGCGCGCCGACGAGGTCGCCGAGGCGTGGCGCACCGCAAGCGGACGGCCGGAGTGGCTGGCCGGCTACGCGCCACTGCAGAGCCCCACCGTGCTCCCCGCCGAGCCCGGATTCACCCCGGAGACCGAACAGGCGTTCCACGCCGGGTGGTACCGGACCGAGCTGACCGTACCCACCGAGACACCCGCCGACGGCACCGTCGACTTCCCCGACGGGACGCTGAGAGTACCGCTGGTCAGCGCCGCCGACGCGTACGCGCAGCTACGGCAGGGCGACCCGCCGCAGTGCGACGAGGCCCGGCCCGGCCCCGACCCGACCGGCAGCGCCACCGACCTGGCCGGCACACCCGGCCCGGACGACAGTGTCACCAACTCCGGTGAGCTCGGCTGCCAGGCGCTGACCGTCACCGCTGCCACGCTCGGCACCGTCGATTTGCTGACCAGCCGGGGCACGGCGCAGGTGCCGGCCTGGCTGTTCGACGTCGCCGAACTCGACGGTCCGGTCGCCCGGGTCGCCGTCGACGAATCGGCCGCCGTACCGGCCCCAGAACCGCAGGTGCCCGAGCCGGCCGGGATGACCACGTTCGTCACCGCGCAGAACCTCACCGGCGTCGACGGGACCGACCTGGCGTACCGGCTCGGCGTCGGCGCCTGCGACAGCGACATCACCCCGTTCGTGCAGGAGTACGCGGACGCCGTGGTGGTCGCCGGCGGTGTGACCCGCACCGCGCAGGAGTGCACCGACCAACTGCTGTTCCATCCGGTCACCGTGACCCTCGACGAGGCGCTCGGGGCCCGTACGGTGCTCGACGCGCTCACCGGTCGCCCACTGCACGTCATCGCGGTCGGCTGAGCCATGCCGCAGCCGTACGGCCCGGGTCAGGAACCGGACGACACCGCCGTGACCATGTCCCAACTGCTCGACCGGGGCCTGCCCGGGCAACGCCAACCGGCCGGAGCCTGGAACCTGCCCGCCGGGGAGGCGGTGATCCTGGCCGGTGACGCGGCGACCGGCAACCGGATCCGGATGTGCCTCGACGTCGCCGGGATCAGCGCTGCGGTGGTGGTGCTGGCACCGTCAGGGCAGCTCGACGGGCAGGGTGATGCCGTCGAGTGACCGCGGGCACGGGCAGTCCCGATCCATCGGCCAGGTCGCCAGCGCGGCCAGCAGCAGCGCGCGCAGCCGGGCGGTGTTCTCGCCGAACACCCGGAACACCTCTTCCTGGGTGACCGCGTGCCCACCCTCGACACCCACGTCCAGATCGGTCACCAGGGCGATCGACGTGTAGCACAGCGCCAGCTCCCGGGCGAGGACGGCCTCCGGGTGGCCGGTCATGTTGACCACCGCGCCGCCGATCGCGGTGAACCACCTGGACTCCGCCCGGGTGGAGAACCGTGGCCCCTCGACCACCACCACCGCACCGCCGTCGCGTGGCTGCAGGCCCTGCTCGGCGCCGACCCGCAGCAGCACCGACCGCCCGGTCGGGCAGTACGGGTCGGCGAAGCTGACGTGCACCGCACCCTGGTCGTAGAAGGTCTGCACCCGTCCGCTGGTCCGGTCGATCAGCTGGTCGGGCACGACGAAGGTGCCCGGGCCGAGCTCCGGGCGCAGCCCGCCGACCGCGCACGGCGCCAGCACCTGACGTACGCCGAGCGAACGCAACGCCCACAGGTTGGCCCGGTACGGGATGCGGTGCGGCGGATGCCGGTGGTCACGGCCGTGTCGGGGCAGGAACGCGACCCGCCGCCCGCCGACGTCGGCGACGGTGATCGGATCGGACGGTTCACCGTACGGCGTCGGCACCCGGTGCTCCGTCGCGTTGTCCAGCAACGCGTACAGCCCGGATCCGCCGATCACCGCCAGCTCTGCCTGCGCCTGCATCAGGTCCCTCCCGGTTTCGGGCAGGGTGGCCGGAAACGCCCGTGCCACGCCCGCGCGGTTAGACCTTAACCGGGCGCTGTCGAGCAAGCTATGGTGCCAGGCATGGCTTTCACAGCACCCGTGGCGGATCGTCGCCGCGCCGTCCGCGCGGACCGTGGGGGTCGTGACTGCGCCGCGTGGGCAGGTACGGGAGGTCGAGGTGCACGGTGAAGGTCAGCGGATCGGGGGACGGTCGATGGCGTCGATGACCGGCCAACTGCTGGTCGCGACGCCAACGCTCAAGGATCCCAACTTCGACCGTACGGTCGTGCTGCTGGTCGCCCACGAGGCCGGGGGAGCGCTCGGGGTGGTGCTGAACCGGGCCACCGAGGTGCCGGTCGCCGAGGTGCTGGGCGGCTGGAGCAGTCTCGCCCGGGAGCCGTCGGTGCTGTTCGAGGGCGGCCCGGTGCAGCCAGAGTCGGCGATCTGCCTGGCCCGTACCCGCACCCAGACCGGCCGGGTGAAGGGTTTCCACCGAATCGCCGGCCCGCTCGGCACCGTCGACCTGTCGACCGACCCGGGGCCGCTCGCCGAGTCGATCTCCGGGATCCGGGTCTTCGCCGGCTACTCGGGCTGGTCGGCCGGGCAGCTGGAGGAGGAGATCAACGCCGGCTCCTGGTTCGTGCTGGAGGGCCTGCCGGACGATCCGTTCATGGCCCGCCCGGACGATCTGTGGCCGATGGTGCTGCGCCGCCAGCGCGGCATGATGGCTGCGGTGGCCCACTTCCCGGCCGACGTCTCGATGAACTGACCCCGCGCGTCGCCGAGCCGACCCCGCGAGATGACCGCGCGGGGCGGCGTGTGTAGTATTGCCGGGTGCCCGGGAGATCCGGGCCGACCGGGGGCCGTGGCGCAGCTGGTAGCGCACCACACTGGCAGTGTGGGGGTCAGGGGTTCGAGTCCCCTCGGCTCCACCCGTGTTCATGCAGGTCAATCGGCGTCAGTCATCGACTGGTGCCGATTTTTCGTGATCTCGTGGTCACAGCCGTGGTCACACAGCGCCCCACACTGCAGTTCGATGATCGGTGTTGAGACTTCGTCAGGAACGGCCTCTGACCAGGAATCTTTCTACTGCTTCGGCTGCCCAGGGGCTGCCGGGGCGGAATGTGGGGCGCAAAAACAGTGTGGTACCCGGTGCCGGCCCGTACCGTCAGATGCGGCAATCGGTGTGCTGGCCTGCTCACTCGATGCCCGGCCGCGTGCGGTGCGGCTGGGGTGTGCTGGCTGGGGTGAAAGTCGCACAGATCGAGGCTGGACCCGAGGCTCGGACGCTCGTCGACCGTTGCAAGAGGCAGGGTGAGACAGCAACGAGGCTCCCGGGAGGGGCATCTTTCTTGGTTGATTGCTTGTCTTACCGGGAGCCGCACCTCTCCCGACTACCGGCCTCCTCCGCGTCGCTGACCTGCACTGTCAACGGTCTTTCTGATCTCCCCGTAGGCGGCCGGCATTTGTCCCCGCTGGCGGCCACG
>NZ_JBHMIN010000016.1:0-121437 GCF_048060215.1 Micromonospora sp. LOL_021
CCACCCAATACCGAAACTACTCAACCGAGCTCAAGACGAACCGCGTCGGTGGATCGAGGCTGAGGGGTCATCTCATCTCCCTGGCGATCTCGCGGATCAGAGCAAGCGAGTCCTGGGAGCTTAACGCGCGCTCACGGGTCTCCGCGAAGGTCACCACGTAGTCAGTTACCTGCGAGGAAGGATCATGGCCAGTGCTCTTTCCGGCGGAGTCGGTGATCGCCGCTACATTGACTCTGCTCGAAACTCTACAGCATTTCTGTCGGGTCTGAAACAGTGCGACCATTCGTAGCGCCGCTGACCAGGGCGTCCTGGTCGCCGCCAGGCGGTGGCCAAGATCGTCCGTCGAGGGCCGGGCGCGCACCGGGGGTACGCTCAGCCGATGGCCGGCGACACCTACCGCTTCGGCGAGTACGAACTGGACATGGCCCGCTACCAGCTGCGGCGATCCGGTGAGCCGGTCCACGTGGAGCCCCGGGCACTCGACCTCCTGCAGTACCTCATCGAACACCGGGACCGGGTGGTATCGAAGAACGAGCTGCTAGACCAGGTGTGGGGCGACCGTTTCGTCAGCGAGGCGGCGCTGACCACCGGGCTGCGTACCGCCCGGATCGCCGTCGGTGACACCGGCCGTCACCAGCGGCTGATCCGGACCGTGCACCGGCGGGGGTACCAGTTCGCGGCACCAGTGACGGTGACCCGGGCCGGTGACCCCGCCGCCCCCGGACCGCAGCCGGCCGCGTACCCGACCCGACCGGCACCGGCCCGGTCTGTGGTCGCCGGGGAGGCCGGCGGCGCGGACCGCCAGATCGTCCGGTTCTGCCGGGCCGACGACGGCACCCGGATCGCCTACGCCAGCGTCGGTTCGGGTCCGCCGCTGCTCAAGGCCGCCAACTGGATGACCCATCTCGATCTGGAGTGGACCACCCCGGTGTGGTCGCACTGGCTCAACGGGCTGGCCCGGGACCGGCAGCTGGTCCGCTACGACGAGCGGGGGTGCGGCCTGTCCGACTGGGACGTGCCGAGCTTCTCTTTCGACGACTGGGTCGACGACCTGGACACCGTGGTCGAGGCGGTGGGGCTGGACCGGTTCCCGCTGCTCGGTGTCTCCCAGGGCGGTGCGGTAGCGGTCGCGTACGCCGTGCGCCGGCCGGAGCGGGTCAGCCGGTTGATCCTCGCCGGCGCGTACGCCCGGGGCCGCCAGGTCCGGGCCCGCAGCCAGGCCGAGCGGGACGAGGCGGCCCTGGATCTGAACCTGGCGCGGGTCGGTTGGGCGCACCAGGACCCCAGTTTCCTCGGTGTCTTCGCTTCCCAGTTCCTGCCCGAGGGCACTCCGGAGGAGTTGGAGGAGTTCATCGGCTTTCAGCGGCGGACCACCTCGGCGGCGAACGGGGTCCGGTTTCTGGAGGAGTTCGCCCGGATCGACGTCTCGGACATCGCCCACCGGGTGCAGTGCCCGACATTGATCCTGCACTGCCGCGACGACATGCGGGTGCCCACCTCGCAGGCCAGCGAGCTGGCCACCCTCATCCCGGACAGTCAACTGGTGCTGCTGGACAGCCGCAACCATCTGCTCACCGCGTCCGAGCCGGCCTGGCCGGAGTTCCTGGCCCAGATCGACGCCTTCCTGACCGATTGACCAGCGGAGAGCCAGCATGAGGATCCTTGTCGTGGGCGGGTCCGGCCTGATCGGTACCCACGTCGTCGACCTGCTGCGCGAGCGCGGCCACGCGGTGACCACGGTGGCGCGGACCGCCCGTACCGGGGTCGACCACGTGCTCGACGTCGAGACCGCCTCGGTCGACGACCTGCGGCCGCTGCTCACCGGCCACGACGGCGTCGTGTACGGCACCCGGGTCGACGAGCAGCGGGTGCTCCCCGCGCCGATCCATCGCGTGCTGCGCAGTGAACTCGTCGATCCCGTGGCGCGGCTGTTCACCGCTGCCCGGCACGCCGGCCTGACCCGTGGGGTCCTGTTCGGCTCCTACTACACCTACCACGACCGGCTTCGTCCCGAGTGGCGGCTCGGCGAGCGGCACGCGTACATCCGGTGCCGGCTGGAACAGGCCCGGCAGGTGCGGACGGCGGCCGGAACCGACCTGCCGGTCACCGTGCTGGAGCTGCCGTTCGTCTTCGGCCGAGCCGGTGACCGGCTACCGAACTGGGCCGGTCCGCTGGACCGGTGGGCACGGTCGGCGGCGCCGCTGCTGGTCCCGGTCGGCGGAACCGCCGCGGCCTCGGCCGGCAGCGTCGCCGTCGCGGCGGTCGACGCGATCGAGGGAGCGTACGGCGGGGACGTTCCGGTCGCCGACGCCAACCTGACCTGGGTCGAGATGCTCGGGCGGATCGCCGAGGCGGTGGGCCGGCCCCGCCCGGTCCGGCGGCTGCCCGCCGGTGCGGTCCGCGTGGCCCTGCGGGCCGGCGGCGCGCTGCAGGCGCTCGCCCGCAGGGAATCCGGGCTCAACCCCGCTCACCTGGCCGACCTGCTCCTCGCCGAGCTGTTCATTGAGCCGCTGACCGGCCGGTCGCTCGAACCGTCGTTGCAGGAGACCTTCGGCGCGTCACCTGCCGGCAGGTGAGCGGGTCACTCGGCCGGCTGCAGGGGTTCGCAGGCGGCCAGCGCCGCGGCGACGGTCGGGTCCGAGGAGTCCAGGTCGTCAACCCACTCGACGTCGTTCTCCGCCAGGCAGTTGCGGTACGCGACGATGCCGCTGGCGTCCGCCCCGTTCTCGGTGCCGCCGCCGGGTCCACGGGCCGGTAGCTCGGACTGACACGCCTCCTGCGCCGCCGCCCAGGTGTCGTCGTCGACGTCGTCAGGTCGGAGCATGTCGCCGAATCCGCCGCCCATCCTGCCGCCACCCGGTCCCGCACCACCTGGCGCGCCGGATGGGAACCCCGACGGCGCGCCGGACGGCAACCCCGACGGCCGGTCGCCGGGCTGCCCCGACGGCATCCCGTTCGGGGCACCACGTCGGAAACCACCTCCGGCTTCGGGAATCTCCACGCCGTCGACCCCGTTGTCCCGCAGGCAGTCCACGTACTCCGCCACGGCTCCGGCGCCAGCTGCCGCGGTTTCGCTGTCCGAGTCCGGGTCGGACGCTCCACAGGCGGCAAGTATCAGCAGACAGATGGCTCCGGCAGTGCCCCACATCGAACGACTGAGCGCAACGTGCACGATCATGCCCTCCCCATCAGATGGCCCGCGACGGACGTCGCCGGTGCGGGCGTCAGCAGAGCTGACGAACCTCCGCGTCGCGTCAGGGTTTGCTGTGACCGCGCTGGGATGGCGACCAACGCGGGGCGGGCACAGGCGAACCGGAGGTTCACAGGAAACGTCGAGCTGCCACCGAGCCGGTTCTGAGCCGGTGCCGGAACACTCCCCGATCATGAAACTCGGCCCCATCAGGGCGCTGGTCAGCCGGCTGCCCGCGAGTCGGCGACTTGTCGCCGTGGCGGCCGGTGCGGCGCTGATCCCGGCGGGTGCCGTCGCCTACGCGGTCGCCGTCCCGACGAGCACCGACGACGCCGTACCCGTAACCATGACGCAGGTGGACAGAGGGACGGTCACCGTTGCGATCGCCGCGACCGGGTCGGTCGCACCGGCCGAGGACCGCCAGCTCGGCTTCGCGGTTACCGGCACGGTGACCAGGCTGGACGTACGGCTCGGGCAGGACGTCGCCGCCGGTGACGTGCTCGCTGCCATCGACGACAGCAACGCGGCGGCAGCTGTCGAACAGGCTGAAGAGGCGCTGACGGCAGCCCAGCAAGGCTTCGCCGAGGCGCAGGCGGACGCCCGCACGGACGGGACGGACACCGACGTGAGCACCGGGTGCACGACGACCGCGCTGGCGTCCTGGACCGCTCCCGATCCCGACCCCACCACCAGCCCGACGCCGGAGGCGACTCGGTCGGCCACCCCGGACCCGTCCCCTACTGTCGGCACCACCACCCCGCCGGCACCTTCGCTCACCGCGTCCGTACCGGCGGGATCGCCCACCCCGGCCCCACCGGCCCCACCGGCGAACTCGCCGGCCGCGCCCACCGGCGACCCTGGGGACCGGGCCGACGGTTCCGACAGCGGTTGCGGTAGGGCGGCGGACGGGCGCTCCGGCGGAGACCCGGTGCTGCGGGCCCGGCAGCAGGTCACCGCGGCGCAGCTGCGACTCGCCGCTGCCGAGGACGACCTCGCCGGTACGGTGATCAGCGCTCCAATCGACGGCAAGGTGCTCGGTGTCTCCGGCACCGTCGGCAGCACGGTACGGGCCGGTGACACCTTCATCGAACTCGGCGCGGTCGCCCAGATGCAGGTGACCGCGAGCTTTCCCGAGGCCGACGCCGCGCGGTTGTCGGTCGGCCAGCCGGCCGTCGTCACCCTGGCCACCCGGCCGGGCGAGGAGTTCCCCGCCCACCTCGGTCAGGTCGACCCGGTGGGCAGCGTCGACGGCCAGCTGGTGCGCTACGGCGTGATCGTCGACTTCGACGACGTCCCGGCCGGCCTGCTGGTCGGTCAGAGCGCCGGGGTACGGGTCGTCGTCGACGAGGTGACCGACGTGGTACGAGTCCCGGTCACCGCGGTGAGCCGCAGCAGCGTCGGCGGCGAGGACATCGTCGTCGTGCGGGACGGATCCGGCGTTGAGCAGCAGCGGGTGGTGACCGTGGGCGTCCGCGGCGACCAGTACGTCGAGGTCATCGACGGGCT
Organism: Micromonospora sp. LOL_021; assembly: GCF_048060215.1. Lineage (NCBI taxonomy): Bacteria > Bacillati > Actinomycetota > Actinomycetes > Micromonosporales > Micromonosporaceae > Micromonospora > Micromonospora sp. LOL_021. The sequence continues at coordinate 4,697 of NZ_JBHMIN010000016.1, forward strand.
GGCGGTCGGCGACGAAGTGGTGGATGGGTGATGCGATCCGCCGGTCGACTCTCAGCCGCCACCGAGCCCGCTCCGAGTCCGCGTCGAGGAAGTCACTAGAAGCTGTCCGCCATGCCTGTGCGTCGCCTCGCCGGCCTTCGCCGGCCGTTGATCCTCAATGCGGTTCTTGTCCTGGCCGTACTCGGCCTGCTCGGCTGGACATACCACACAGTGGTCGGGCCGGACAACACCGCTGTCGCCGCCGGCTCGGCGGCAACCGCGACCGTCGTCGTCGAGCAGGCCACGGTCACGGCGACGGTCACCGCCTCCGGTTCGGTACGCAGTGCGAAGACGGCGGTCGCCGACTTCGTCACCGGCGGCACGGTCACGGAGATCCTGGTGTCCGTCGGGCAGCAGGTCGACGAGGGCGCGGACCTCGCCCGGGTCGACGACACGGTGGCCCAGCGGGAACTGGACGCCGCGCGGGCCGACCTCGACGCCGCGCAGGACGCCCTCGACACCGCCGAGGTCGCTGGCGTGTCGACGGCTGACGCCGTCGCCGCGGTGACCGAGGCGGAACTCGCGGTCGACGAGGCGCAGGCGGCCGTTGACGGCACGACGTTGACAGCCCCGGTGGCCGGTACGGTCGTCGCGGTCAACGGCAGCGTCGGCGCGTCGGCGGGTGGCGGCACCGGGTCGTCGTCGGCGGGTGGCGGCACCGGGTCGTCCTCGTCGTCGGGTGCCAGTGGGTTCGTGGATCTGGCCGACTTGACCCAGTTGGAGGTGACCGCCTCGGTGTCGGAAACCGATGCGACGCGGCTCGAGACCGGTCAGCCGGCGACCGTACGGTGGAACGCGCTGCCGGACACCGAAGCCACCGCGAGCATCGGGGTCATCGACCCGAACGCGACCACCACCAACGGCGTGGTGAGCTATCCGATCACCCTCGACCTGGACTCGCTGCCCGAAGGCGTCCGGCCTGGACAGACCGTGGAAGTGACGGTGGTCGTCGGCGAGGCGGTGGACGTGCTGACCGTCAGCCCGGCCGCGCTGACCGGCACCGGCACCCGGCAGTCGGTCACCGTGCTGGTCGACGGCGCACAGGTCAGCCGTACCGTCGAGGTCGGCCTGCAGGGCGACGACGCGGTGGAGATCATCTCCGGGCTGGCCGTCGGCGAACAGGTGGTGGTCGTCATCCCCACCGAGTCGGAGAGCGGGTCCGGCGGCTTCCCCGGTGGCGGCGGGTTGACCGGCGGTGGCGGCTTCCCCGGTGGGGGCGGACCGGGTGCCGGTGGCTTCTCCGGTGGCGGCAGGCCGGGCGGTGGCCGGTGAGCCCGGTTCTGGACGTACGGGACGTGACCAAGGTGTACGGCGTCGGTGAGTCGGCAGTCGCCGCTCTGCGGGGCGTGTCGCTGCAGGTCGACCGGGGTGAGTTCATCGCCGTGATGGGCTCGTCCGGCTCCGGCAAGTCGACGCTGATGAACATCCTCGGCTGTCTGGACGTGCCCAGCACCGGCCGCTACCTGATCGACGGGGTGGACGTCAGCCGGCTCACCGAGCGGCAGCTGGCCATGGTCCGTAACCGCCGGATCGGCTTCGTCTTCCAGTCGTTCAACCTGATCCCGCGGACCACCGCCGTGGCGAACGTCGAGCTGCCGCTGGCGTACGCCGGGGTCCGTCCGTCCGTGCGACGTCGGCGGGCGCTGGCCGCGCTCGACCTGGTCGGGCTGGCCGGACGGGCTGGGCATCTGCCGAATCAGCTCTCCGGCGGCCAGCAGCAGCGGGTCGCGGTCGCCCGCGCGTTGGTGACCGAACCGGCGCTGGTGCTGGCGGACGAACCGACCGGAAACCTGGACAGCGCGTCCACCGAGGAGGTGCTGACCATCTTCGACCAGCTCAACGCCGACGGCCGCACCATCATGCTGATCACCCATGAACCGGAGGTCGCTGACCGGACCCGCCGGCTGCTACGGGTCCGCGACGGGCGGATCGTCTCCGACGACCGACGACACGGTGCCGGTCAGCCGGGTGCGGGCAGCCCGTACCGGGAGGTCGCCCAGTGGGGCCGGTAGAGATCGTCCGCTCCGGGCTGCGCGGCATCGGCGCGAACAAGCTGCGTTCGGCGTTGACCACACTCGGCATCCTGATCGGCGTGGCCGCGGTGATCCTGCTCGTCGCCGTGGGCAACGGGTCGGCGCAGGCGGTCAACGAGCGGATCGAGGCACTCGGCACCAACACGATCACCGTGTCGGCGTCCGGCGGTGGCGGCGCCGGGCTGACCGTCGCGGTCGCCGAGGCGCTGCACGATCCGGTGCTCGCCCCGGACGTCCGTTCGGTGTCGCCGGTGGTCAGCACCTCGGCGACGCTCACCTACGGCGACGCCGACCATTCCGTCGGGCAGTTCGTCGGCAGCTACCCGAGCTACCTGGCGGCGTCGAACACGCCGGTCGGCGCGGGGGTCACCTTCACCGAAGCCGATGTCGCGCAGGGCCGCCGGGTGGCGCTCGTCGGGCAGACCGTGGTCGACGAGCTCTTCGCCGAGGCGGATCCGCTGGGCAGCCAGATGATGGTCGACGGCACCCTGTTCACCGTGGTCGGCGTGCTCGCCGAGAAGACCTCCACCGGCGGACTGCAGGACGCCAACGACCTGGTGGTGGCGCCGTTGACCGCGGTGCGTCAGACATTGACCGGGTACGGGTCGATCAACTCGGTGCTGGTGGAGGCGGCTGGGCCGGACCGGGTCGACGCCGCGCAGGCACAGGTCAGCGCGATCCTGGACCGCAAGCTGGCCACGGACGGCGCCGCCGTATCCGGCGGCTCCTCGTACCGGATTCAGAACGCGTCACAGCTGCTGGAGACGCAGGCGTCGACGGCGGAGACGTTCACTGTGCTGCTCGGCGCGGTCGCGGCGATCAGTCTGCTGGTCGGCGGGATCGGCATCACCAACATCATGCTGGTGACGGTGACCGAACGGACCCGCGAGATCGGTGTCCGCAAGGCGCTCGGCGCCCCACCCGGCACCATCATGGCCCAGTTTCTCGTCGAGGCGACGCTGCTCAGCGCGCTCGGCGGCGGGGCGGGGGTCGCGGTCGCGGTGATCGGCAGCCGGTTCACCATCGTCGGGGTGGAACCGGTGATCGTGCCGAGTTCGGTGCTGCTGGCGCTGGGTGTGTCGGTGGCGATCGGCCTCTTCTTCGGCAGCGTCCCGGCCCGCCGGGCGGCGAACCTGCGACCCATCGACGCCCTGCGGTACGAGTAGGTGACCGACCGATGACAACTGGTGGAGATGACGTGCGCGACGACGACACCGGATGGCTGGTTGCGGCGACGCCCAGGCCGTGGACGAACCGGCTCACTCCGTGGCTGGTCGCCGTGCTGATGTCGGTCGCCGGGTTCGCCGTCGGCGTGGCGGTGCCGTCCAACGACGACACCGGCGCGGGTGCCAGGCCCGGACTGCGAGGATCCGGCGCCGGGCAGTTCCAGCCGGGGGCGGGGCAGTTCCAGCCGGGCGGCGCGGCCGACGCGACGGGTGCGGAAGGGGGCGGCCCGCAACCGGCAGCGGTCGGCACGGTCAAGCTGGTCGACGGCGACACGGTGTACGTGGAGACCGAGGCCGGGGAGGTGGTGATCGTGCGCACCGATGGCGGGACGGCCGTCCGGGTGCCTGGTGACCTCGACGGGTTGGCCGTCGGCGCGTCGGTGTCGGTGGACGGCGAGACGGCGACCGACGGCACCGTCAGCGCCGAGTCGATCGTCGCCGGTGGCTGACAACCGACTGCGATCACATCCAGGCCTACAAGATCAACAGTAGTTGGCAACACTTATGTGACGCGGGCAACACGATAGCGCAACGTCGATTTCCCACTCTTGGGCGATGGGCGACCACGGCAGTCCCGACCTGGGCCCGAGCGTGCCGACCCACTGCCCGTACTGTTCGCTGCAGTGCGGTGTACGGATGCGGCCGGCACCGCCCCGACCGCCCGTCATCGAGCCGGCGGACTTCCCCACCAACCGGGGCGGGCTGTGCGCCAAGGGCTGGAGCGCGCCGGAACTGCTCGACCACCCCGACCGACTGCTCACCCCGCTGGTGCGCGCCGACCCGGCCGACCGGCGCAGCCCGCTGCGCCCGGCCAGTTGGGACGAGGCCCTCGACCGGATCACCGCCGCTGTACAGACCAGCCAGCACCGGTACGGCGCGGCCAGCGTCGGCCTGTTCGGCGGCGGCGGGCTGACCAACGAGAAGGCGTACCAGCTCGGCAAGTTCGCCCGGGTCGGGCTGCGTACCCCGCACATCGACTACAACGGCAGGTTCTGCATGTCGTCGGCGGCCATCGCCGGCAACCGGGCCTTCGGCATCGACCGGGGCCTGCCGTTTCCGCTGGCCGACATCGCCGACGCCCGCGCCGTGCTGGTCGTCGGCGGCAACCCGGCCGACACCATGCCGCCGGCGATGCAGTACTTCGACGCCGGCCGGGCCGCCGGAGCGGTCCACATCGTCGCCGACCCGCGCCGCTCGGCGACCGCCCGGGGCGCCGGCATCCACCTGCCGGTGGCGCCCGGCACCGACCTGGCGTTGGCCAACGGGCTGCTGCACATCGCCATCCGGGCCGGCCACGTCGACCAGGCGTACGTGCGGGACCGCACCACCGGGTTCGACGCGGTCCGCACCGCCGTCGCCGGCTACTGGCCGGACCGGGTGGAGCGGATCACCGGTGTGTCCGAGGAGTTGCTGCAGCGTACGGTGCACGCGCTGGCCACCGCGCCGACCGCGATGATCCTCACCGCCCGCGGTGCGGAGCAGCACAGCAGCGGTACCGACACCGCCCAGGCGTACATCAACCTCGCGCTCGCCCTCGGGCTGCCCGGCCGGCCCGGCAGCGGCTACGGCACCATCACCGGGCAGGGCAACGGCCAGGGCGGCCGGGAACACGGCCAGAAGGCCGACCAGCTCCCCGGCTACCGGCGTCTCGACGACCCGGCCGCCCGCGCCCACGTCGCCGCCGTGTGGGGCGTCGACCCGGCCGACCTGCCCGGCCCGGGGGTCTCCGCCATCGAGATGATCGACCGGATCGGTACCCCCGGCGGGGTGCGCACGATGCTGGTGTTCGCCTCGAACATCCTGGTCTCCGCGCCCGACCGGGACCGGGTCGCCGACCGGCTGGCCGCGCTGGACTTCCTCGCGGTGTCGGACATCTTCCGGTCCGAGACGGCCGCCGTCGCCGACGTGGTGCTGCCCACCGCCCAATGGGCGGAGGAGGAGGGCACCATGACCAACCTGGAGGGTCGGGTGCTGCGCCGCCGCCGGGTGCTGCCACCACCGGACGGGGTACGCGACGACCTGAGCGTGCTGGCCGCGCTCGCCGACCGGCTCGGCCGGGGCAAACACTTCTCCGCCGACCCGCAGACCGTCTACGACGAGCTGCGCCGGACCAGCGCCGGCGGGATCGCCGACTACGCCGGCATCAGCTACCAGCGGATCGAGGCCGAGGACGGGGTGTTCTGGCCGTGCCCGGCCGACGACCATCCGGGTACGCCGCGACTGTTCACCGAACGGTTCGCCACCGCCGACGGGCGGGCCCGGTTCATCCGGGTGGAGCACCGGGATCCGGCCGAACTGCCCGACCGCAGTTACCCGTACCTGCTCACCACCGGCCGGATCATGGGCCAGTACCAGAGCGGCAACCAGACCCGCCGCTCGCCGTCGCTGGCCAGCACCGCCGGCGATCCGAAGGCCGAGATCCACCCCGACCTGGCCCGCCGGCTCGGCATCGGCACAGCCGACCTGGTCGAGTTGACCACCCGGCGGGGCCGGGCGGTGTTCCGGGCGTACCTGACCGAGCACATCCGCCCCGACACCGTCTTCGTGCCGTTCCACTGGGGCGGACTGGCCAGCGCCAACGCCCTGACCGATCCGACGTTGGACCGGTATTCCCGGATGCCGGCGTTCAAGGTCTGCGCGGTCGCGGTCCGCCGCCTTGCCGGACCCGACGGAGTCGGCCGGGCCACCGCCGGCCCGGCCGGAGCCGGCCCGAGCAGCGCCGCCCCGGACGATTCCGCCACCTGACGAAGGGACCCACGATGCAGTCGACCCCACGTTTCCTGCAAGGAGTGTTCGCGTTCGACGGCAAAGGGTTGGACACGCCGCTGCCGTTGGACGGCAGCCTGCGCTACACGGTGCCGGACGGGCTGGTCGCGCAGACCGTCTACTTCCGGGGCGGCAACAGCAGCGGCGAGCTCGTCTACGTCCTGCTGCTGCGCGACGGCGACCCGATGCGCTACTTCCCGATCGGTGCCCGCGACGCGGTGCACGTGCCGTTGCGGGTGGTCGAGGACCTCGACAGCGGCACCGTGGTGGAGCTGCAGGTCGCCGCGCCGGCCGGCACCACCGGCACCGTCGTGCTCGATCTCGGCCTGGTGGAGGTGTGAGGTGACGCAGCGACGACCGCAGTTGGTGGTGGTCGGCAACGGCATGGCTGGTGCCCGTACCGTCGAGGAGATCATCGACCGGGTCGGCCCGGACCGCTACGAGATCACCATGTTCGGCGCTGAACCGTACGGCAACTACAACCGGATCCTGCTGTCCAACGTGCTCTCCGGTGCCGAGGAAGAGGATGGCATCTTCCTCAACAGTCTGCCCTGGTACCAGGAGAACGGCATCACCCTGCGGGCCGGCGTGGAGGTCACCCGGATCGACCGGTTCGCCAGGACGGTGCACGCCGCCGACGGCAGCGCCACCCCGTACGACAAGTTGGTCATCGCCACCGGCAGCGTGCCGTTCGTGCCGCCGATCGACGGCGCCCACCACCCACGACGCGGCTTCCACCAGGGCGTGTTCACCTTCCGCACGCTCGACGACACCCGGGCTATGATCCGCTACGCCCGCGACCACGAGCGGGCGGTGGTGATCGGCGGCGGCCTGCTCGGCCTGGAAGCCGCCCGCGGCCTGCAGCAGTACGGCGTGTCGGTGACCCTGCTGCACGCCGCCGGGCATCTGATGAACGCCCAGCTCGACGCCACCGGCGGGGACATCCTGCGGCGCAGCGTCGAACGGCTCGGCATCGACGTGGTCACGAAGGCCCGTACCGAACGGATCCTCGGCCGCGACGCCGTCGAAGGGGTCCGGCTCGCCGACGGGCGGACATTCGCCGCCGACATGGTGGTGATCGCCGCCGGGATCCGACCCAACACCGCGCTCGCCCAGGTCAGCGGCCTGCCGGTGGAGCGGGGAATCATCGTCGACGACCACCTGCGGGTGCTCGACGAGCCGGACATCTACGCGGTCGGTGAGTGCGTGCAGCACCGTGGCCAGACGTACGGCCTGGTCGCGCCGCTGTGGGACCAGGCGAAGGTGCTCGCCGGCCAGCTCACCGGCACCGACCCGACGGCGGCGTACCACGGCTCGCGGACCGCGACCAAGTTGAAGGTCGCCGGCGTCGACGTGGCCGCCATGGGGGTGACCGCGCCGGAACGCGACGACGACGAGTTCGTGGTCTTCGCCGAACCCCGGCGCGGCGTCTACAAGAGCGTGGTGGTCCGCGACGACCGGCTGATCGGTGCCACCCTGGTCGGGGACGTGAGCAAGGTCGGCTTCCTGATGCAGGCGTTCGACCGGGGTTCGCCGCTGCCCGAGGAGCGGGTCCGGCTGCTGTTCGACCTCGGCGGGCCGCCGGCCGAGGTGTCCGCCGCCGAACTCGACGACGACGCCCAGGTCTGCAACTGCAACGGGGTCAGCAAGGGCGCGCTGGTCGCCACCGTCGCCGGCGGGGTGCGCACGGTGAGCGGGGTGATGGACGCCACCCGGGCCGGCAAAGGGTGCGGCTCGTGCAAGAGCCTGGTCGGCCAGATCGTCGAGTGGGCCGCCGGTGGCGAGGTCGCGGAGGACCCGGCAGCCAACTGGTACGTGCCCGGGGTGCCGATGGACAAGCCGACCCTGATGGCCGAGATCCGCGCCCGCCGGCTGCGCAGCGTGTCGGCGGTGTTCGACGCGCTCGCCGACGGGCGCGAGGACGCCAGGAGCAAGATGGGGCTGGTGTCGCTGCTGCGGATGATGTGGGGCGACGAGTACGTCGACGAGCGCGGTGCCCGGTTCATCAACGACCGGGTGCACGCCAACATCCAACGCGACGGCACCTTCTCGGTGGTGCCGCAGATGAAGGGCGGCTGCACCACCCCGGCCCAGCTGCGCCGGATCGCCGACGTGGCCGAGAAGCACCAGGTGCCGTTGGTCAAACTGACCGGCGGGCAGCGCATCGACCTGCTCGGCGTCCGCAAGGAGGACCTGCCGCAGGTGTGGGCCGACCTGGACATGCCGTCCGGGTACGCGTACGGCAAAAGTTTCCGGACCGTGAAGACCTGCGTGGGCAGCGACTTCTGCCGGTTCGGCCTGGGCGACTCGACCGCGCTCGGCATCGCGATCGAGGAACGGTTCCAGGGGCTGGAGGCGCCGGGCAAACTCAAACTGGCGGTCACCGGGTGCCCGCGCAACTGCGCCGAGGCGTACGTCAAGGACCTCGGCGTGGTCGCGATCGAGGGCGGCCGGTGGGAGATCTACGTCGGCGGCGCGGCCGGTGCCCACGTACGCAAGGGCGACCTGCTGGCCACCGTCGACACGCCGGCTGAGGTGATGACGCTGACCGGCCGGTTCCTGCAGTACTACCGGGAGAACGCGAACTGGCTGGAACGCACTTACGCGTTCGTGCCCCGGGTCGGCGTCGACCGGCTGCGGGAGCTGATCGTCGACGACGTCGACGGCCTCGGCGCCGGACTAGACGAACGGATGGCGGCGGCGGTGGCCGGCTACCGGGATCCGTGGCGGGAACGGGACGCCCCGGCGACGCCGGGCCAGTTCCGGACCGCGTTGCCGCTGGTGCCGCTGCCGGCGGTACCGGTCCGCGCCGAGAGCAGCCGGTCGTGACCGCGGTCGAGGACGGCCGGCTGGTCGAGCACCCGATCGGACCCGGCGACGACATCCCACCCGGCGAGGGCCGGGCCTATCCAATCGCCGGTGACCTGGTGGCGGTGTTCCGGCTGACGTCGGGGCAGTTGCGTGCGGTGTCGGCGGTCTGCCCGCACGCCGGCGGACCGCTCGCCGACGGGCTGATCGACGCCGAGGTGGTTGTCTGCCCGCTGCACCAGCACGTCTTCGAGTTGGCGACCGGATGCTCACGCACCGGGCAGCCGGCACTGCGCAGCTATCCGGTCCGGCAGGACCCGGCCGGTGTGGTGTGGGTCTCGGTGCCGGCGACACGGGTCTCGGCACCGCCTGCCGGTGGCGACGCCCGGTAGATCTCACAACGTCGGGGCCGGACCGGTGCGAACCACGACCACGCCCCGACATCACCGTTTTCCACGCCAGGAAACATTCGGTTCATAACCTGATTCCCCAATGCCACCCCGGCCGATGCCGATCATCGCCGATCCGCAAACGTCGCTCGGCAGCATCTCGATCGCCACCCTACGGCACCCGATGGCTAAGGAGCCAACCTGATGGCCAACGAGACAGTCAACGCGGAGACCATCGAGACCCGCCCCCAGGAGAGCCGGAAACGGTGGATCGCCCATTGGGAGCCGGAGGACCCCACCTTCTGGCGTACGGTGGGCCGGCCGGTGGCCCGGCGCAACCTCATCTTCTCCATCTTCGCCGAACACATCGGCTTCTCGGTGTGGCTGCTCTGGAGCATCGTGGTGGTGCGGCTGAGCAGCGCCGGATGGGACCTAAGCGTCAGCCAGACGCTCTGGCTGACCGCCGTACCGAGCGGTGTCGGAGCGTTCCTGCGGCTGCCCTACACCTTCGCGGTGCCGATCTTCGGCGGCCGGAACTGGACGGTCGTCTCCGCCCTGCTGCTGATCATCCCGTGCGCCGGTCTCGCCTGGGCGGTCAACAATCCGGAAATCGGGTACGGCACCCTTCTGGTGATCGCCGCGACAGCCGGATTCGGCGGCGGAAACTTCGCATCCAGCATGGCCAACATCTCGTTCTTCTACCCGGAACGGGAAAAAGGCTGGGCGCTCGGCCTGAACGCCGCCGGCGGCAACATCGGCGTCGCGGTGGTGCAGTTCCTGGTGCCGAAGGTGATCGTGCTCGGCGGTGGGCTGGCGTTGTCCCGGGCCGGTCTGATGTACATCCCGCTGGCGGTCATCGCGGCGGTCTGCGCCTACCTCTACATGGACAACCTGGCCGAGGCGAAGGCGGACGTCGAACCGGTCTGGTCGTCGCTGCGCCACCCCGACACCTGGATCATGTCGCTGCTCTACATCGGTACGTTCGGCTCGTTCATCGGCTACTCGGCGGCGTTCCCGACCCTGCTGAACGCGGTGTTCGACCGGCCGGACATCGCGCTCGGCTGGGCGTTCCTCGGCGCCGGGATCGGCTCGGTCGCCCGGCCGCTCGGCGGTCGGCTCTCCGACCGGATGGGCGGCGCCCGGGTGACCGCGGCCAGCTTCGTCGTCCTCGCCGCCGGTGCCTACGCGGCCCTGTGGGCGGTGCAGCAGCAGAACCTGGGCGTCTTCTTCGTCAGCTTCATGGTGCTGTTCGTCGCCACCGGCGTCGGCAACGGGTCGACGTACCGGATGATCTCGAAGATCTTCCGGGTGAAGGGTGAGGACCGGGGCGGCTCTGCGGAGACGATGCTGCGGATGCGCCGGGAGGCGGCCGGCGCGCTCGGCATCATCTCGTCGGTCGGCGCGTTCGGCGGCTTCCTGGTGCCGATCTGCTATGCCTGGGCCAAGTCGACGTACGGCAACATCGAGCCGGCGCTGCGTTTCTACGTCGTGCTGTTCGTGGTGATGCTGGCCGTCACCTGGTTCGCCTATCTGCGGCGGGGTTCCCGGATGGCGCAGGCCGGCGTCTAGGATCGGCCGTTGTGCGCGTACTTCTCATCGGCAGCGGCGGACGCGAGCACGCGCTCGCGTCCAGCCTGGCCGCCGACCCCGCCGTCGACCAGTTGATCGCAGCTCCGGGCAATCCGGGCATCGCGGAGGTGGCCGAGCTGCGCCCGGTCACCGCCACCGACCCGCAGGCGGTCGCCGCGCTCGCTGTCGAGGTGGCGGCCGACCTGGTCGTGGTCGGCCCGGAGGCGCCGCTGGTCGCCGGGGTCGCCGACGCGGTACGCGCCAAGGGAATCGCCTGCTTCGGGCCGTCCGGCGCCGCCGCCGTCCTGGAAGGCTCCAAGAGCTTCGCCAAGGACGTGATGGCCGCCGCCGGGGTGCCGACCGCCCGCGCCGTGACCTGCCGGAACGCCGACGAGGTGGCTGCCGCGCTGGACGCCTTCGGCTCCCCGTACGTGGTGAAGAACGACGGGCTGGCGGCCGGCAAGGGGGTGGTGGTGACCGACGACCGGGCCGCCGCCCTCGGCCACGCCGAATCGTGCGGGCAGGTGGTGGTCGAGGAGCACCTGGCCGGGCCGGAGGTGTCGCTGTTCGTCGTCACCGACGGCACGGCGGCGGTGCCGCTGCTGCCCGCCCAGGACTTCAAGCGGGTGGGCGTCGGCGACACCGGCCCGAACACCGGCGGCATGGGTGCGTACGCGCCGCTGCCGTGGGCGCCGCCGGACCTGGTGGACCGGGTGATGACCGAGGTGGTGCACCCGACGCTGGCCGAGATGCGCCACCGGGGCACCCCGTTCGCCGGGCTGCTCTACGTCGGGCTGGCGGTCACCGCCGCCGGCCCCCGGGTGATCGAGTTCAACGCCCGGTTCGGCGACCCGGAGACCCAGGTGGTGCTGGCGCTGCTGGAGACCCCGCTGGCCGGCCTGCTGCACGCGGCGGCGACCGGTACGCTCGCCGACCACCCGCCGCTGCGTTGGCGGGACGGGGCAGCGGTGACCGTGGTGCTCGCGTCGGCCGGTTACCCGGCGGCGGCCCGCACCGGCGACGTGATCACCGGTGCCGGGCAGGCCGGGATCAGCCACGCCGGCACCGCCCGCGACGCCACGGGGCAGTTGGTCTCGGCCGGTGGTCGGGTGCTCAGCGCCACCGGCGTCGGTGCCGACCTGGCCGGCGCGCGGGACGCCGCGTACCGGCTGCTGGCCGGGGTCGACCTGCCCGATGGGCACTTCCGGGCGGACATCGCCCTGGCCGCCGCCGAGGGCCGGATCACCCTGACCTGACCCGGGTGCCGGATCACCCCGTGCCGGCCGGATAGCGGCCCGCTCGGCGGGTACGCCCCGGCGCATGGGGACGAGCTACCAGGACGTGCTGGACAGCCTGAACGAGCTGGACTTTCCCGCTGACAAGGAAGAGATCGTCGCGGAGGCGCGGCGGGTCGGCGCCAGCCCCGGCGTGGTACGCGCGTTGCGCGGCCTGCCGCCGGTCGAGTACGCCAACCGTACGGAGGCGGCCCGCTCGGCGCACATCGACGCCGCGCCGGAGCAGGACCCGGCCCAGCGGGCGGCGCGGGCGCGGTTCCGGGACCACCAGCGGGTGGCTCAGCATCTGCGCCAGCCGTGAGTGCCGGGGTTCACAAGTCCGGGCCGGGGGTCAGCTGCCCGAGGGCCGGGGCAGGTCCCGGGTGACCACCTTGCCGGCGGCGTTGCGCGGCAGCGCCGACAGGAAGATCACATGCCGGGGTACGGCGAACCGGGCGCGGTAGCGGCGCACGTACTCCCGGACCGCCTCGGCGTCGAGCGTCTCCTCCGGATGCAGCATCAGGTACGCGGCGAGCCGCTGGCCGTACTCCGCGTCGGGTAGGCCGACCACCGCGGCCTCGCGTACCTGCGGTAGCTGGGCCAGCAGGTCGGCGACGTCGGACGGGAAGACGTTCTCCCCGCCGGAGACGATCATGTCGTCGGCCCGGCCACCGACGAAGAGCAGCCCGTCGGCGTCGACGTGGCCGAGGTCGCCGGTGCCGAGCAGCCCGTGCCGGCGTTCGGCGGTGCCGTCGTCGCTGGTGGTGTAGCCGTCGAAGAGCAGTTCGTTACCGACGAAGATCTGCCCGACCTGCCCGGTCGGCACCGGTTCGCCGCCCGGCCCGAGCACCGCCAGCCGGGTGCCGTACGGCGGCCGGCCGGCGGTGTTCGGCGCCCGGCGCAGGTCGGCCGGGGTGGCGATGGCCGCCCAGGAGACCTCGGTCGACCCGTACAGGTTGTAGAGCACGTCGCCGTACCGGTCCATGAACCGGGTGGCGATGCCGCCGCCGAGCGCCGAACCGCTGACCGCGACCACCCGCAGCCCGGTCGGCCGCCGCCGCAGCGCCGGTACGTCGTGCAGCAGTCGTTGCAGCATCACCGGTACGGCGAACAACGCGGTGCAGTCGTGCCGGTCGACGGCGGCCAGCGCGGCGGCCGGCTCGAAGCGCCGGTGCAGCACCACCGTGGCCCGCAGCGCGAAAGCGATCTGCAGGGCGGCGTACCCCCAGGTGTGGAAGACCGGTGTGGCGATCATGATCCGGTCGTGGACCCGTAGCGGGATCCGGTCGATGATCGACGCCAGCGGTCCGAACCCGGTCGGGGTGCGCCGCCGGGCACCCTTCGGGGTGCCGGTGGTGCCGGAGGTGAGCACGATGATGCGGCCGTCGCGGCGCGGCGGTTCCAGCCGGATGTCCGTCGGCGCGTCGCGCAGCAGCTGCGCCACCCGGGTCTCGTCGACCCGGACCACCCCGGTGTCGACCTCGACCACCTGCTCGCCGAATTCGCGGTCGTGCAGCAGTACCCGCAGCCGCTGCTCGTCGGCGACGGCGGCGAGCTGCGGCCCGGCCAGCCCGGTGTGCAGCAGCACGGTGTCCGCGCCGAGTAGCCCGGCGGCGACCATAGCGGCCACCATGTCGGGGTGGTTGCGGCAGAGCAGGCCGATCCGGTCACCGGCGGAAACATCCAGTGCGGTACGTAGCGCGCCGGCCAACCGCTCGGCGCGGTCCAGCAGCTCCCGGTAGGTCAGCTGTTGTCCGCCGTCGTCGATGAGCGCGACCCGGCGTGGATCGCGGGCGGCGGCCTGCCGCAGTTCGCCGACGAGAGTGAACCCCCAGCGACGCAGCGCGGCGAGTTGGGCGACGGTCCGTACCGGCGAGCCGGGGGTGAGCACCCCGCGTCGGGTCAGCGTGGAAATCAGGAACGGCAGGTCCACCGGAAAACACCCCCAGCTGCGGGCGTGACCGGTCGGAGGGATGGTCGACCCCGCTGATACAGGACACGTATCAGGCGGGGCTACGGATCGGAGGTCAGCTCTTGGGGATGTCGAACAGGTTGGGGATCTGGGCGGCGAGTCCGAGATCGCCCTTGGCCTTGAGTTTGCCGGTCATGAACATCATCATCGGGTTCGCGGTGCCGCCGACAACCTTGAGGAAGTCGACCGGTCCGAGGGTCAGGCTCAGTCGCGGTTCGCGCTCGGCGGTCGGGGAGACGACGCAGGTGCCGTTGTCGACGACGATCTCGTAGGTGTCGGTGCCGCCGTCCGGCCGGCCGGTGATGTTCCAGTGGATCACCGCGCTGGTGGCGCCGGCCTTCTCCGGACGGAACAGGGTGGGCATCCGGTTGAACACCTCATCGAGGACCTTGCCGCGCAGGTCGCCCTGCATCACCTCGGCGATCTTGGAATCCGGGGTGGTCTTGACCAGCTTGCTGAACTCCTTGGCGTCGATGGACGCGAAGTTGGCCGGGTCGAACTCGGTCATCGCATACCCTCCCGATCGGAACGTCGAGCCTACCTTAGCGTAAGGTTACGCGTCGGTAGGTTTGGCCGGTGGGCTTGACGCAGATCGGGCAGGTCAGTGCGCCAGCAGCTGGTCCGTCGCACCGAGCAGCGATCCCGGGTCCTCTTCGTAGCGGTCGTGGTACGGCCACTCGGTCTCGACGAGGCCTACCGGGCCCGGCGCGATCACCAGCCATCCCCGCTTCCATTCGCCGCCGCTGCCGGTCGTCCGCCGCTGGGAGACGAAAATCTGGACTCGCAGCCCGTGCTCGGTCAGCCCGAGCCAGTCGGCGAGCCGCTCCCGGAAGGGATCGCCCGGATAGTCGTTCATCGCGAGGTTGACCTCGACGACGCCACCGGACTCCAGCTTCCGGGGCACTTCCCGGAAGAACTTCTGCAGGATTGGTTCACCGGCCTCGAGGAGGTCGACGAACTCGTTGCCCTCCTCGTTCGTTGGTGAGTTGAAGACGATCCGGGAGAAGCGCCCCTCGGCTGGCTCGAACAGGTCCCCCTCGTCGAAGGTGGCATTTGTCAGCCCGTTGAGTGCGGCGTTGAGCCGCGACAGGGCGACGGCACGCGGGTTGACGTCCAGCCCGAGAACTGCGTCGTACCGGTCGGCGAGCACCAGAGAGAGCACCCCGGAGCCGCAACCCATGTCCAGCGCACGGGTACCGCCGCGGCCGAGCATCAGCCGGATCAGCAGGTCCGCTTCCCAGAGCGGGTCGATGTACCAGCGGTGTTGCACGTCCTCATCGACGTCCGGGTCAGTCAGCACCACGACGCCGTGTAACTGGTGGCCTCGCAGCGGGGACGACAGATGCCGACCGTCGTCGAGTGCGATGCCACTGTCCAGCAGCACTCGCCGGCAATCCGCACCGATCTGCGCGGCCAGTTCGTCCGGGTCGACCGCGATGCCGCAGAGCAGATCAGCCAGGGGTGTCTCCCTCTCGCCGCCGATCACTTTCCGCATTGCGTCGCCGAGTTGCTGAAGTGCCGCCGCATCGGCACGTTCCGGGTGAATGGCTGAACCACCGACGATCATGCGCTACTCCTGGGAGTTGGTTCCAGAGCTGGGATGGAGGCGGAGGTCGACCAAAAGACCTCCTGGCGTAGTGGCCCCTCCCAGGCCAGGAAGTGAGGATGGTCCACGGCGAGACCTGCCAGCTGCGAGGCATGGCAGCGGAGCATGGCGATCTTCAGCCGCATGGTGGGGTCGTCGAGGCGGGCGATCCGTGGGCTTGCCCCGTCCACGAGGTGGGCCAGGGTGGCCAGCTGCGGCTCCCACTGGTCGGCGGTAGGTCGCTCGGCGTCGGGTGCGTCCCAGCCGGAGCCGAACGCGTACGGGCAGTCGGCGTAGAAGATCAGAGGGCAATCGGCATCGGTTCCGGCGACAGCGGCCAGAACGGCGTCCCGGGTGCCGACATGGTCTGGGTGGTCACCGATACCGACCGGGATCCACAGCCGCACGTCCCGCCGGACGTGCGGCCGGATCAGGCCGGCGAGCGCCGACACCACCATTTCCGACGGGAAGCCGCTGCGGTACGGCGCATCCGGGACCGGAAGGTGCATCACCGAGTTGCCTGCGACCGCTGCGGCGGCTCGATCCTCGGCGGCCCGTCCTTCGGCGGCGGCGGGACCCGACTCGAAGCCACACAGACGGTCCCACTCCTCATGGCTCTCCTCATGGTTCTCTGTCGGTACGCCGCCACACACGGTGATGAGGAGCGTGGAGTGCCCGGCACGCAGTGCCGAGGTTGCCGAGAGCACGCCATCGTCAAAATGCGGCGAGACGACGATGTCCGTTATCGCCGAGTAGTCCTGGTCGGGCATTCGGCGCCCTTTCGAGGGATGGTGGGCGGAGGCCAGGCTGGACCGTTTGACGCGATTGTGGCAGCGGATATCCCCAAGTGAGGTCGACTTTGTTGTGCGGTGGCGAAGTTCCGGCGGGGTTTGATACTAAGATGGAGCCGAATGGGCGTCAAGCAATCCGATGGTGGCTTTGTCGGTGTCTGATATGGGCGGTTGGCGCATATCCGCCAGTATGTCCGTCCGATTTAAATTGGTGCGGATCTTTCGGAGTGGTGGTTGCTGCCAGGCTCCGTACGTCTTCGAGCGCACGGACGAAGTCCAGTAGGACGAAGCTCGGTACGATGTGGAATCCGCACTGGTGGCGGGGCGGCCTCGGTCCGACCGCACCGATCCGGGCCCGGACGCCGGTCATCTGCCTGGACTGTGCGGTCAGTGAGCGGTGTCGTCGGCCACTCCTAGCGCCTGGAACGCGGTCTCTGTGCGTAGCCCGCCGGTGCGCCCGTCCGCAGCGACCGGTTGTCGACGCGGTGGATGACGCCCGCGGTCCGCGCCGCATGGCAGCGTGCCAGGTGGACGCGCCGACCGCCCGGCGGGCGAGGGTCAGGGCGGTGATGGTGGAATGCCGGAGCAGTCGGGAATACGTTAGGAATCGGACGCGTCCACGTGGGTGCGGGCAGATCGCCGATTCCGGGTTGAGTCGGCCGGCTAAACTGCTCATGTGGACGTTTCCCAATCACGCTGTTAAAGTCAGGGCCGGGTGTACGCCTCGTAACGTTGGGTGGCGATGCGATCGACCGATGGCGATGCCGCTGGCCGGTACCGAGCTGCCTGGCCGCCGATATGCATGTGCATGACGTTGAGCGCACCATTCATGCTCGCCTCACAGTGCCGTGCGTGAACCGGAGGGCGCACGTAGACCGTGGGTAGTCGATCGGTGTATTTGGAAATGTGCCATCGCTGCCCTGGCCAACGAAAGCCCTCTTGACTGTTCCGGTCACATCTGATTTCGAGAGTCGAGGGAAATGGCCATGAAGAACTTCCGATTAGCTTCCCTGGTCGAACGTATGTCGCGCGGAGGGCCGCCGACCGCGCTCGACCCGACGGAGCGTTCCCGAATGTCGCGTGGGACGAAAACCGAGGTCGACTGGACCGGGATTCACAACCCGGACTTCGTCGCACTCGGGCTCGGTGGAACCAACATGATGGCGATGTTGTGGTCGGTCGCCAACGGCCGCCGGTGCGTCGGCGTCGAGCTGCGCGGCGACCCTTCCCTCGGTGTCCACTGGAACATCCGGGAAGACTTTTGGCATCACCTCGGCCTCATCGACCAACTGATGCTGGATCGGTACGGCGAGGAGCGCATTCCCCGTAAGGGCGATGGTCGGCTCTTCAAGCTCCGGGAGACGTTCTACAGTGCGGTCACCGACCCCGGTGACGTGTACGCCGACGAGATCATCGCCGGCGGCGAGGATTCGCACGTATCGGGGCTCATTCACCACACCGAGTTCATCGACGACCGGTGGTCGGCAGGCAAACCGGAACGGGTGCTGACCATTCTGCAGCCCGCCAAGCCACCAGCCGAGCACGACCCGAGCAAGGTCGGGCGGGATGTCATCGAGGTCCTCGACGGTCCATCCACCTTCCAGGCCGGCGCCTCCGAGGTGCTGATCATGCTGCGCCGCTACCTCGAGTTGATCGAGGAGATGGACATCGCCGCAGGCGTCCCGCCGCGGGTACGCCTCTTTCTCTCACACCGGGTCGCGATCGGCGACGAGGGAGACGGCGACGGCTTCCTCAAATGGATGCGGCAGGAAGACGGGTTCGTCAGTCTGCCCGACGGGCGCAAACGACTGATCATCGAGGAGGTCCAGGAACTGGACTACCGCGGCCGGTACCGCCGGATCCGCAAGCCAGGCAGCCCGCTGATCGACTTGGGCGTCCCCGAGTTGTTCATGATCGCGCAAGGCTTCGACAGCAGTGACGCCGACCGCCTCGGTTTCCGTCAGGAGGATGTCGCGGTCGATCACCACGACGGTCGAGGGCCGGTCGTTGCCCAGGCCGACTACCTCGCAGGCTACCTCGAGTTGCACGTCGGTGGCCGGTTGCGGCGGCGGATCGCGTCCGAGTTCGACCGCGAGGGGAACGAGTACTGGGTTCGCCAGATCGCGGTAGGCCACGAGGACGATCCCGAGGTGGGCTGGATTCTGGTCCAAGTGCCGGACTTCAAGACTTTCGATCCGATCCTGGCCGGGCTGGTCCCCGCCGGTACACCGAAACGGGCCAAGGAGTACCTCAACGCGTATCAGCAGTTGTTGCGCGAGTTCTACCTGGAGCAGGTTTCGCTGATCACCGAGATCCCTGTGGCGGAGCTCGACAAGGTCCAGGCTCCGTACGGTCCGAAGCTGTTCAGCCTGGTGGAGCGGATCGGCGCCGACGCACTGGTCGCCGCCAACGGCGTCGTGGCCGGCGACTCCTTCGGCAACGGCCACTTCATGACCAGCGGTGGTGCGATCACCGGCATGGTGGGGCACGGCTCCCGGGTGCTGCGGTACTGGCAGGCGCGCGACGCCGGGATGGACCGCTCAGCGGCGATCCGGGCCTTGGCCGACCAGATCAAGGCCGACACCCTCGGTTGGCTCCAGGCCAGTGCCCAGGAGTTCAGCCAAGCCGTGCCGATCAACTTCGGCGAGGAGCGGATCAAGGAGATCGAGAAACAAAGCGGACGTGCCTCCAGCGAACGAGCGAACACGATCGACGCGACCCGCCGGCACCGGCATTCGCTCGTGCCGCTCGACCCGTCAGATTGGCGACGCCTCTCGGTACGCAGCGGCCGCCTGCACAGCAGCGAACTACCGCCGCTGATGACGACCCATCCTGAACAGCGCCGGGTCATGCCCGCAACCGAAGATGACGCATCGACGGGTGGCGACATTCGGGAGACCGTCGCGGTCGGGGCCGGTTCGGAATCGTGAGCCTGCTCAACCAACCCCGCGGCGACTCCTACGGCGGTTCGGGCGAGACGGTCGTCGTGCGTGAAACAGCACGGCCGCTGCGGAGCCTGCGGGAGCGGCAGCTCGCGCTGGTCGTGCTCTGCGTAGGTGTGCTGATTTCCGTAGTCGACGGCTCCGCGGTGTATGTCGCCCTCCCGTCCATCCAGGTCGGCCTGGGATTCTCCCAGGCCGACCTGGCCTGGGTGGTGAACGCATACCTCATTCCCTTCGGTGGGCTGTTGCTCTTCGCCGGCCGGCTCGGCGACCTGATCGGCACGAAGCGGGTCTTCCTCAGCGGTCTCGGCCTGTTCACCGCCGCGTCGGTCGTCTGCGGGCTGGCGGATGACCAGGCCGTGCTGATCGGAGCACGGTTCGTGCAGGGGGTGGGTGGCGCGTTCACCACCGCGGTCGTGCTCAGCATGATCGTGACCATGTTTCCGAAACCCAGGGAACAGGCCCGGGCACTCGGCTTCTACGCCTTTGTGGCGGCGTCCGGAGCCGCGCTCGGCCAATTGGCCGGCGCAGCGCTGACTGCGTCGTTGAGCTGGCACTGGATCTTCTTCGTCAACGTTCCGATCGGGCTTATCACCATTCTTTCGGCAGTCCGGCTGCTGGACAACGTCCGCGACGTGACGGCCGGTGACGGGATCGACTGGATCGGCGCGTTGGCCCTGGTTGGCTCGTTGATGCTGGCGGTCTCCGCCATCGTGCAGGCCGATTTCAGTGAGCCGCGGACAACGCTGCTCGCCGGTGCGGCGCTGCTGCTGATGGCCGTGTTCGTCCGCTGGCAGCGGCGGGCCCGGAATCCGCTGATGCCCGGCGCGATACTTCGCGCCCGTAACGTCGCCTGGTCGAACATCGTCCTGGCCCTGATGGTCGCCGGGCCGACTGCCATGTTCTTCCTCTGCGCCCTCTATCTGCAGAACGTCCTCGGCTTCACGGTGATGGAACTGGGCTTCGCGTTCGTGCCGGCCGCTGTCGCGATCGGGGTCGGCTCGTTGAAGATCGCTCCCCGGCTCGCCCGCAAGCGGGACGCGAAGACGTTGCTTCTTCCCGCGATGGGCCTGATGGCCATCGGTCTGCTGCTGCTGGCCCGAATCCCGACGGAGGGCAGCTACTGGATCGACGTACTCCCGGCACTGCTGCTGATCGGTACCGGTTCCGGCCTTGCGACACCCCCCGTGTTGCGGATCGCCCTGGCCGACGCCACGCTCAAGGACAGTGGGGTTCGGTCCGGCCTGCTCAACACCACCCAGCAGCTCGGCTCCGCGATCGGACTGGCGGTGCTGGCCCCAGTAGCGGCCAACATCACGCAGTCAGCCATCGCCCGAGGTGAGACGACGGCTGCCGCATTGACCGACGGTTTCCAGATGGCATTCCTGGTCGGTTTCGGCACCATGGCCGTAGCCATGCTGCTCGCCGCCTTCGCGGTGGAGAGCGAGGTACCCAGGACTGCGCCCGACTCGCTGGACGAGACGGCATCGACGCCGCCGACTCGGCAGGTCGACCCGACCGGCGCTGCCGATCCCGACTTCCTCGCGGTGGGCCTGGGCGGCACCAACATGATGGCGATGCTCTGGTCGATCGCAAGCGGCCGGCGAGCGGTTGGTGTCGAGCTGCGGGGTGACCCCTACCTGACGCTCATGCAGTGGAAAGTCCGGGCCGACCTCTACCACCATCTCGCGGTCATCGACCGGATGATGCGGGAGCGCTACGGCGCGGACGGCATTCCGCGCCGGATCGACGGGAACCCATTCATCCTCCACGAAATCTTCTACCGGCCCGATGCCGAGGACGGCGCCGAGGCCCGAGCCGACGAGATCCTGTACGGATGGGCCGACTCGTGCGTCGGGGGACACGTCGGCACAGCGGAGTTCGTGGACGACAGGTGGAGGGACGGAAAGCCGCATCGGGCCGTCACCGTCACGCAGCCAGCGGCGCCGTCCCTGGATCTGAACCTGGATCCGGCAACCGTCGGACGCAAGATGGACGAGGTCTTCGCGGAGTCCCCCGCCTTCCAGGTCAACGCGGAGGATCTGCTGATCATGCTACGTCGGTACCTGGAGGAGATAGAGCGGATGGACCTGGCGGCCGGCCGGGAGCCGCGGTGCCGCCTCTTCACGTACCACCGGGTGGCAGAGCCGAGCCGGCCGAGCGGATGGCGGCGCTGGCTTCGCCGGGAACCGACCCAGGACCATGGTTTCGTTCGAAGCTCGGACGGTCGGCTGAGGGTTCAGATCGAGGCCATCCGGGAGATTGACGAGAAGGGCAGCTACCGACGGATCCGAGCCCGAGGTACCGAACCGGTCGATCTCGGCACCCCCGGTCTGATCATGATCGCTGAGGGGGTGGAGAGTGCCGACGCCAGTCGACTCGGGTTCACCCAGGAGATCGTAACCATCGACCACCAGGACGGTCGTGGTCCGGTCGTGGCTCAAGCCGACTACATCGTCGGACTGATCGCGGTAAACGTCGGGGCGAACTCCCGTCAGCGCATAGCCTCGGCCTTCGACAAGCAGGGCAACGAGTACTGGGTGCGGCAGATCACGCTCGGGCACGACGGCTTCAGCGAAACCGGCTGGACGATCCTGGAGGTACCGGACTACCGGACCTTCGATCCGATCCAGGCGGGCATGGTGCCGGCGATCACCCGTCAGGACTCCGCTGAGTACTTCGGAGCGCACCGCTACCTGATCCGGGACTACTTCCTGGACCAAGTGCCGCTGCTTACCGAAATTCCCCGCCAGGAGCTTGTTCGTACCCTCAGCCTCGCCACGCCAAAGCTGGTCAGCAATGTAGAGCGGATCGGGCTGGACGCCTTGGTCGCCCCGAACTGCGTGGTCGCCGGAGACTCGTTCGGAAACGGCAGTTTCCTGCTCAGTGGGGGCTCCGCAACCGGCATGATCGGTCACGCATACCGGGTTCTGCGCTACTGGCAGGAGCGAGACGAGGGGACCAGCCACGGTACTGCTGTGCGTCGACTCGCCGACGGCATCCGCGAGGACACCGCTGCCTGGCTGCGAGCTAGCGAGGCGGACTTCGCCCAGCCGGGGCATGCCCGAGCGGGCACCGATCCGCAGACCGGCAGGCGGCTCGATCCGCTGGCTCGGGAACGGATTCTCGAGGAGACGAGACGGCACCGCCGGTCCATCGTCAGGACCAGCAACCGTCTGGACGACTTCGGTCGACTGAACGTCTTTCCTGGCCGGCTGCAGATCCTCGGCCTGCGTCCGCTGCATCCGATGCCACCCGAAGCGCGCAACGGACAGACGGACGAGCAGGCAATGCCGGCAACGGCTGCTACGGCGAGCCGCGACGGCCGGCCGGGAGATCCCGTGGCGGCAGCTGAGGAGCAGGCCGGAATGGCCGCCGATCAAGGGGACCGGACGAGCGAGTCCCGGGTCTGAACCTGGAGGTGGTCGGGCCGGCCTCTGCGGTGGCCCGACCACCCGTAGAGCCCGGCCCGTTCAGTCCTCGCCTCGGTAGACACAGCCGGACGTGCAGGTTTCCCGAACCGTCACCGCCGACAACGGCAACTGCCCGACAAGTCGCTGCCAGATCCACCGGGCCAGCACTTCGCTCGTCGGATTTTCCAGTCCGGCGATTTCGTTGAGGTAGTGGTGGTCGAGTTGCTCGCGGACCGGTGCGAACGCCTGCTTGAGGTCGCCGAAGTCGATAACCCAACCGGTCTGCGCTCCGACCTGGCCACTGACGTGCACGGTGACCCGGTACGAGTGTCCGTGCAGGCGGGCGCATTTGTGTCCCTCGGGCACGTACGGCAGGCGGTGCGCGGCTTCGAAGGTGAACTCCCGGAAGATCTCCATCAGGCAATCCCAATGTACTTGTGAGTCTGCAAACTCAAGCGCCACTGTGGATGCTCCAGGCAGTACCGCACTGCGGCCGCGGTATTGGCGACTCGGTCCGGCCCGTCCATCGGCTGCAGCAGAAAATGGCCGAAGTCGAGGTGCTCGAAGCGAGCCGGGTCGGCCTCCGGCTGGGGGAAGACGAGCTTCAAGTCGTCACCCCGGGTGAGTACCACCTCCGTGCCGGCCTTGGGACTGACACATATCCAGTCGAGGCCTGCAGGCGCGGGCAAAGTGCCGTTGGTCTCGACCGCGACCTCGAAGCCTGCTTCGTGCAGGGCGGTCACGGCCGGCTCGTCCAGCTGTAGCAGTGGCTCGCCGCCGGTGCACACCACGTACCGTCGGCTGCGGGGGTGTGCCCGTCCTTGCCAAGCCTCCGCGACGGCGGCGGCCAGATCGGCGGCGGACGAGAATCGCCCGCCTCCGGTGCCGTCGGTGCCGACGAAGTCGGTGTCACAGAAGCGGCAAATCGCACGATGTCGATCGCGTTCCCGCCCGGTCCAGAGGTTGCAACTGGTGAAGCGGCAGAAGACGGCGGGGCGACCGGCATGCGTACCCTCGCCTTGGAGCGTGTAGAAGATCTCCTTGACCCGGTACACGCCGATCATCCGTTGCCGGACAGGGCAGGGTCGATCATGCCGAGTTCGGCGAAACCGCGTCGACGGAGCAGGCAGGAGTCGCAACTGCCGCAGGCCCGGTCGTCGACCGGGTCGTAGCAGCTGTGTGTCCAGGCGAAGTCGACACCCAGCTCCAGACCCCGCTGGATGATCGCGGCCTTGGTCAGCCGGATCAGCGGGGTGTGGATGCGCAGCCGCTGTTGCCCCTCGACGCCGGCCTTGGTGGCAAGATTGGCCATCGTCTCGTACGCAGCTATGTACTCCGGGCGGCAGTCCGGGTACCCGCTGTAGTCCAGTGCGTTCACCCCGATAAAAATGTCTGAGGCGTCCAGGGTCTCAGCCCAGGCCAGGGCGAACGACAGGAAGATCGTGTTGCGTGCCGGCACGTAAGTGACCGGGATGGTGTCGTCCATCTCGTCGGTGTTGGTACGGTGCGGTACCGCGAGCGCGTCGTCGGTCAGTGCCGACCCGCCGAAGGCCCGCAGGTCGATGTCGGCGACGATGTGTTGGGCCGCGCCGAGTGCCTTCGTCACGCGGGCGGCGGCGTCAAGCTCGACGGTGTGTCGCTGCCCGTACCGGAAACTGAGCGTGTGGGCCCGGTAGCCCTCGTGTATCGCGATCGCGAGCGCCGTCGTGGAGTCGAGGCCGCCGCTGAGCAGCACCACGGCATTACGCGTCCCCGTCGGCACGTGCTCCGCCACCTTCCACCCTCGTTTATCGGCACAGGTCTACCCAGCTGGCAAGCATACCCAGCGTGCCGCCAGAGCCCAGATCAGGGCCAGCGCGCCGGCGGGGGTCACGCCGGCCGACTCGCCGTGATCCGGTGGAACGAGGGCACCCTGCCGCCGCTGCCCGGCGATGCGGTGTGCCGGGACCTCGGGTCCTGGAATTCATCAGGGGTTCAGTGCGTCAAGAACCGCCGCAATGTCGATCGTCGTATCGTAAACTGGACGTTATCGATCATTGGTACGGCATCAGGTGAATCTGCTCCGGAACTGCGATGGCGCCAGGGTGCGGATCGGTCACCTGACGCACTTGGCGTAAAGCCGCATATGTTTGGCGAAAAATCCTAGTTGAGTCTCGATCATCTGTCAAGCTCCAGTTTGCGGTGCGGAAACTGTTGAGCCTTGATCTCCCGGCATCTAAAGTGTTCGAGAGATCGACTCACGACCGTGTGGGGGGACGGATGCGGGCGCTGCAGTTCCATGGTGGACATAAGGCCCAGATTGTAGACCTTCCTCGCCCGGAGGCTCCTCCTGGTTGGGCAGTCGTGAAGGTGCACTACTGCTGTCTCTGCGGCAGCGACCTATGGCTGTTCCGTGGCAAATGGCACGGCAACCGGTACCCGATCGTGCCCGGCCATGAGTGGGCCGGTGTGGTGGATTCCGCTCCGGACGGTCATGAATCCTGGGTTGGCCGTGCGGTCACGGGTGATCTGATCGTCGGCTGCCAGGTCTGCGGGCCATGCCGGGACGGGTTACCGGTGATGTGCGAGAACCTCGTCGAGATCGGCTTTACCGTGGACGGCGGCTGCGCGGGTTACGTCGCGGCCCCGCTCGCCAACCTCTATCCGCTACCGGAGGGGATGGACCTGGCCGCCGCGAGCCAGGCCGAACCGCTCGCTGTCGCCTTGCACGCGCTGGACCGGATCAGCCTCCGTCCCGCTGAGCGAGTGGCCGTACTGGGCGCCGGCGGTATCGGCCAGCTGCTCATCCAGGCGGCTCGCGCGGCCGGGGCAACGGTAACGCTTGTCACTGACCTGGTCGCCGAGCGCCGCAAGGTCGCCGAGGAGAGCGGAGCCGTCGTCTCGGTCCATCCCAGCGAGCTGCCAGAACTCACCAGCTACGCGGACAAGGTGGACGTCGTGTTCGAGGCGTCCGGTGATCCGAAGTCGGTGGTCCGTGCGCTCGATCTGGTCCGCCCCGGCGGCCGGGTCTGCCTGGTGGGCTACCAGGTGGGTGCCGAACACCCGCTGGAAACCGCACGGCTGCCGCTGGAGTACGCCAGTATGGTCGGCGTGATGGGACCGGGCGGTAAGTATCGCGAGGCCGTGGACCTCATCGCGGACGGCGCGATCGATACTCGGCGGATTCTCACCGACATTGTCCTACTTGACGACTACTCCCCGGCCATCGACCGGGCGATCAACCGAACCGGTAGCACGATCCGGGTCGTCTTCGATCTTCGCGAGGAGTAGTCCCGCCTGGTTCGAGTCTCGATTGGGCCCCTGCCCTAACGTCAAGACGGAGTAGACAGGTGGAGTTGGCAGCAGCAAATCCGACCCGGGAACCCCTGATGCTTGTCGGGCATGAGCGGGGCGTGATCAGCGCAGCTTTTCACCCGGCGGATCATCTGGTCGCCACCAGTGGCGAGGACGGCACCGTCAGGCTCTGGGACGCAGGTACCGGGGAGCCGGTTGGCCGCCCGCTGGGCGGACACACCGATACGGTCTGGCTGGTGGCCTTCCACCCTGATGGCAGGTTGCTGGCCAGCGCGAGCGAGGACCGGACCGCTCGGCTATGGGACATCACCACTGGTCGGCAGGTCGGCCGCCCCTTGACCGGCCACACCGCCGGCGTCTACGGCTTGGCGTTCCATCCCACCGGAGAACTTCTGGCCACCGGCAGCGCAGACCATACCGTACGGCTCTGGGGGGTCCCTGGTGGCGACCCGGTGGGGAGCCCGTTGACCGCGAGCCGAGACGAGATCGACGGGGTGGCCTTTCACCCGGACGGCCACCTGATCGCATCGACCGGCGACGCACTTCGGTTGTATGACACCGCCACCGGCTGTCTAGTCGGCAAACCGCTGGTCGGCCACTCGAAGGGTACGGTCAGCGTCGCGTTCAGCCCTGACGGACGGCTTCTGGCCAGCGGATCCGACGACCGAACTGTTCGGATCTGGGACTACTCGGTGGACGGGCCGGCGGTCGACCCGCTGGTCGGGCACACCGACGCGGTGGACGGCGTGGCGTTCCATCCGGATGGTCTCTTGCTCGTCAGCGCAGCCGAGGACTGCACCGTACGGGTCTGGGAGGTCGGGAGTGGGCGAGAGGTCGGGCAGTTGACGACCGGGCACACCATGCCGGTGTGGAACGTCGCCTTCGACCGGACCGGCACCCGCATCGTCACGGCCAGCCAGGACGGTACCGCCCGGGTCTTGCCGTTTCCGACTTTTTCGTAGCAGCAAACTAGCCGCTGGCTAGCCCGCATCTCCCAACCAGACATCGAAAGGACCATCGCATGACCTGGACCGCACCTACCGTCGACCGGAAGCCAGATCCCGCATCGGGCGACGAGGCCACCGTACTGGCGGGATGGCTCGACTACCACCGGGACACTCTGCTGCTGAAGTGCTCGGGCCTGACTGCAGAGCAGCTGACGACCAACAGCGTCCCGGTGACCGATCTGACCCTGCTCGGTCTGCTGCGTCACATGACCGAACTGGAGCGGTGGCTACGTAGCCTCTTTTCCGGGGAGACAATCGACGATCCGTACTCCACGGAGGAGCGTCCGGACGCCGCCTTCGACGACGCCGCCACGGCGGACGTGCAGGCCGACTTCGAGCTTTACCTACAGGAAGTGGAGCTGACCCGCAAGGCCTTCACGCTGCGCAGCCTGGATGAGACGTACGAGGACGAGGGCGAGGTACGTAACCTGCGGACCACGGTGGTGCACATCCTTGAGGAGTACGCACGACACAACGGCCACGCGGACCTCATCAGGCAGAGCATCGATGGTGCGAAGGGCGATTGACTAGCCGTCGGGTGTCACCGGTGCCTACCAGGTTCACTCAAAGCTGGCCGGTCACGTAGTCCACACACTCAGCCAAGCTCCAACCGTTCGGCCGCCCCGGGAGCCCGTCCATCTGGCAGAAGGCCGACTGCACCCGGTCGAGCTGGGTGACCTCCCGCCCGACGAGGTCGGGCCGGGAAGCCACCATCGCCGTGAGCGCGCGGCCGAGCCTGTCGAGCGCGTCGTCGACTACCTCGTCCCGGAAGCATGCCGAGGGATACTGCTGGTCGGACGGTTCAAGGATGAGTCCTTCGGCCAAGGCGTGCGGCAGGAGGATCTGCTCTACCTCCGGAGCGCAGACGAACTGGAACGCGGCACCGGTTCCGGCCATCTCGATCGGCAGGTCGTGAGCATCGATCAGCTTGGTAGCTTCGGACACGAATCGTCCACCATCGGCGCCAAGGCGGGCCTGGACGTCCAGCTCAGTCAGCCGGTCGAGGGTGGCCGCGGCGGCCGCGAAGCTGGGGGTCTCGAAGGTGAGGGTCGAGACGAACTCGGCGAGCGGGTCCATGAAGCGTTCATCCCCAGCCACGCAGGACAATGGCCAGCCGTTGCTGATGCCCTTGGCGTAGGTGTAGATGTCGGCTTGGACCCCGGCTCCGTTGACTGAGGCGCCTCGGAGCATGCGGTAACCGTGCTTCACCTCGTCGGCGATGGTCACCACCCCGGCCCGCTGGCATCGGTGGAACAGCTCGGCGATGTACTGCGGCGAGACATGGATGTAGTCCGGTGCGATGATGACCGCGGCGAGTTCGTCCGCGTACTCGTCGAGCACCTTGTCGAGCAGTTCAGGCAGGTGGTAGCAGTGCAGCACGCCTTCCGAGTTCGGCTGGCCCGGCGGGGTGAACTCCCACATCAGGTCGTAACCGTGGTAGCCGCAGCTGGCAATCAGCCGGCGGCCGGTGACCTGACGCGCGGCCGAAGCGGCTGCCCGGGTCGCCGCCGTGCCGGTCTTGAAGAACGCCACGCGCTGCTCACCGGGGAGGTCTCCGGCGATCTGCTCGGCTAGCCGGTTCTGCAGGTCCAGTGAGGCGGCCGCTGGCAGACCGGTGCGTACCGCCGCCAGGACTGCGGAGGTGACCACGGGGTCCTGATGCCCGAGCAACACGCTGCCGAAGGAGTTGGAGAGATCGACGAGGCCACGACCTGCCGCGTCGTACACGTACGCTCCCTCCCCTCGGACGAGGGTGAGGTTCCGAGCCACTTCGTACGGCGTGCAACCATCAGCATTGGCTATTCTCATCAGGGTGACCTCCGGCTCGTCCTGCGCCCCTCGGCCGGTTGTGGGCGACACCTCGAAATCATAGGGGCCAAATTGGCAAACCGCGAGCGCTTGCCGCAGAGTGGCATCCTAGGGGCGGTGTCTGGTGACTGTCCGCTATTGTGCTCCAGCTTGTCCACTGTGTAGCTATACGCAGAGCCAGGTCTACTTGGGCATTTGCCTCGGTCGCAGTGTCGATTATCATGTAGCGGGGGCGCGGCGCGATCTGGCAAACGCGCTGGTGGCCAGCGCCTTCTATTATGGAAGGTGACCAAATGAAAGTATTCCTCGTTAAGCCGCCGATCCGTGGATGCATGGTAGAAATCGGACGTCACGTCCCTATCGGTCTAGCCTACGTGTCGGGAGCGCTGCGTGCGGCCGGCCACGACACGGAGATCTTCGACTCTTTGGCTTTTACCGAGGACAACCACGTCGTTCCGCCCGACGACCTGACCGCGATCGAGCAGGCGAAGCTAGACCGCCATCCGCGGTGGCAGCACATTATGCACTGGGGCGCCCGACCGGAGCGTATCGAAGCGGCCCTCGCCGCCAGTAACGCGGACGTTGTCGGCATTTCATGCATGTTCACTCCGTACTACGAGAGCGCCTACGAGCTGGCGAAAATGGCAAAGCGGGTCCTGCCGCACGCAAAGGTCATTCTTGGTGGGCAGCACGGCACCGTCGCCTTCCCGCACGTCCTAGAAGTTCCTGAGATCGACGTGGTGATGCTCGGCGAAGCCGAGGTGACAACGGTCGAGCTGCTGGACGCGTTGACCGCCGGGCGGCCCTTGACCGAGATGCTCGGGGTGGCGTTTCGCTGTGGCGAGGCGCTCTGCGGGTGCGCGACGGCCGGCCCGCCGCATGTGCGTCCGCGGGCACCGTTTGTCGCGGATCTCGACTCGCTCGCGCCACCAGCCGCAGACCAGCTGGACTTCGACCGGTACGGTGCTGCGGTCACCCTTATCACGAGCCGAGGCTGCCCGTTTTCTTGCTCGTTCTGCACTGTGCACGCAACGGTCGGCAAGCAGTTCCGGGCCCGAGACCCCGAGCGCGTAGTCGACGAGATTGAGCACTACGTCAATGTGTACGGGATCCGTCGGTTCCTGGTGGAGGACGACAACTTCACCTTTGACATCGGGCGGGTCCACGCCATCTGCCGGGAGATCGTCCGGCGGGGCCTCGACATCCGCCTTAGCTTGCCGAACGGCATGACTGTCGTGAAACTCACTGAGGACCTGGTGGAAAGCATGGTCTCGGCGGGCTTCGACGACCTCTTTCTCGGGTTGGAGACCACCGACGCAGCTCGATTGCGAAAGATGCGCAAGGGATTCACCTCGCTGGACAAGGTCTCCGCCGGGGTTGCCCTGTTCGAGAAGTTCGGATTGAGTGCGAGTGCGGCGATCATTGTCGGACTGCCCGACCAGAGTCTCGACGCGATCATTCAAGATGCCGTGAACCTAGTGCTGGCCGGGGTCGACTTCTGGACCAACCCGTTTTATCCGATCTACGGGTCCCCTGACTACCAGACATGCCTATCGCGGGGCATCGTCGACCCACTGACCGATCCAGCGTTGTTCGACCAGTTCAATTTTGCCTTCGCCAACGGTGTCCTAGCAGCAGACGAATTGTATACCGTGTGGGTCGGAACTCTGGCCATGGCGCTTTGGCCGAAGTATGTCGTCGAAGGGGCGGAGCGCCGTGAACAGGGGCCGGTCACCGTCACGGAGGCCGGCGAGCGGCTGGTCGAACACAGCATGGCCCAGTTGGATCCGGCGAGCCCGGAGGAGCTGCCGGCCACCGTGCGGGCGGTCCAGGAGAGGGTCGACGGACTGCTGGCGCTGAGCCATCCGCTGGGATGTGTCTGCGTGATGCAGCACGTCGCGGACCCCGACAGGGGCGCGGGTGCCGACCAGTTCTGTCGATTCGCGGGTGACATGATCGCCGCCGCCATCGCTTTGTACACCGGCGAGGCGCAGGTCAGTAACCAGGTGGGGGCGCAGACAGCCGGCGACGTCGAAGGATGTTCGTTCGTTATCCGGCCAACCGACGATGAGCGGATCGGTCGAATTCAGCGTCGCTTCGTTGAACTGCTCGACCGGGGACGGAAGGAAGCCGACCCAATCCCGGCCGAGGTCGCTGCTTCCTGACCCACAGACTATTGAAATACACCTCGGGCCTTGCCGCAGGGTTGGTGAACCGTTCGAGTCGCGACAGACGGTTCGACCCAGCTCGGCTTGCCGAGGGCGACCATGCTTGTCCACGGAGTCGCCGCAGCGTTGATGTCGAACGTGAAAAAATTGTTCCCTGTGCGGTTGCCGTGACATATACTGATGCCAACGGTGTTCCTGGGTGGCTGATGATCGCCGACTGTCAGACAGACCCGTCTGGTAACCGACGCACACAGGCCGGCGTCGATCACAGTTATCTCTTGGACTCGAGTCGAATCGGCGAGAGAAGGTATACGATTCATGAAGCCTGCCAACTTGACGAACCAAGAGCTGGTGGAGCGTGCCCGCCGGGTCACCGCGGCGGAGAAGTACGATATCGAAACCCGCTTCTCGGCTATGATTCGGTCGGGCGAGGGCGCGTGGTTGACTGATCTGGAGGGAAACCGGATGGTCGACCTTACCGCCGCTAGTGGGACTATCATTCTCGGACACCGTCATCCTGCGGTGGTTGAGGCTATGGTTCGGCAGATTCGGGATTTTGGTACGGCGTTTGCTTCGACGTTGTCGGTGCCGCGGGTGGAGTTGGCGGAGCGGTTGTGCGAGCGGTATTCCTGTGCGGAGAAGGTGGTGTTCCACAAGACTGGTTCCGAGGGGACTGCGATGGCGGTTCGGCTGGCTCGGGCTGCGACGGGTCGGGAGCTGGTTTTGTCTTGTGGGTATCACGGGTGGCATGAGTGGCAGTTGGCGTCGGAGCTTTTTGGTTATCAGCAGACGACTGGTGTGGTGGGTTTCGGGTACAACGAAAAGGCCTTGGGGAGGATGTTGGAGGCCTTTGGTGATGAGGTGGCGGGGGTGCTTGTCTCGCCGGAGTTGTTGTATTTCGATGTTGAGTTTTATCGTCGGATGTCGGCGTTGTGTGGGCGCTATGGTGTGCCGTTCATGATGGATGAGGTGTATACGGGGTTCCGGGCGGGTCCGAAGGGTGTGCACGGGTTGGGGGTGCCGGCGGACGTGGTGGTGGTGAGTAAGGGGTTGGCGAATGGTCATTCGTTGGCTGCGGTGATGGGTCGGCGGGACATCATTGACGCGTACGATGTGTCGGGTATTCAGGGTACGTACACGCGTGAGGTCCCGCCGATGGCGGCTGCGTTGGCGGTGTTGGATGTTCTGGACACTCCGGGTGTTTATGGGAATGCTGAGGCGATGGGACGGCGGTTGGCGGATGGTATGCGGGAGGTTCTGGTTGGGGAGGGTATTCCGAATTGGGTTGGTGGGCCGGAGTTGATGTTTGATGTGGTTTTGCCGAATGATGATCTGGGTTGGGAGATTTATCGGACGGCGCATGAGTACGGGGTCTATTTCGAGGATTCTGGTACGCAGTTGGTGACGATGGCGTTTGATGAGGCTGCGGTGGATCATGCGTTGTCGGCGTTCAGGAAGGCTGTGCGTCAGGTGGTCGTGGATCGGCCGGATCTGGTGTTGCGGTCGGGTGGGGAGTTGACGCAGGAGCGGAAGTTGGATTTTGCCGAGGAGGCGTTTGGGGGTCTTTTGCGGGATGACGAGCGGACGAACATGTTGATCGAGGCGACTATTGAGCAGGTGGTGAACCGGGATCGCCGGGTCAAGCCGGTCCTCGTTCCGGCCCAGGACTGACCCGGATCGTAGTTTGATGCGGGCCACCAAGATGGTTGTAGCAGCACCGATTTCGGTGGCTGGCTGGGGCAACAAGAGCGATCAATGGGTCTGCCTGGGCGAGCGCTCGTCGGGTGCGACCGTCTACAGTGTCGGTGCGGAGCCCTGCTTCTACGTGAAGACGACGCCGCCCAGACATCCCGACGACCACAGGTTCAGCCCGGCAAGAGAGGCCGAACGTCTCCGTTGGATGACCGAGCAGGGACTCCCCGTCCCGGAGGTGGTGGCGCTCGGCCGCAACGACGAACTGGAGTGGGTCGTCACCCGCAGGTTGCCGGGGCGGCCGGCAGCCCGCCACTGGAGTCCGGACGAGCGGTGGCGGGTGATCGACGTAGTCGCCGAAGTCGCCAGCACGCTGCACGGGCTTCCGGTCGAGCAGTGCCCGTTCGAGCGGCGGTTGGCCCAACTGGTCCACCAGGCACGGGTTTCGATGTCACTCGGCGCCCTGGACCTCGACGACATGGACCAGTCGCACGAAGGTTGGACGGCGCAGCAACTCTGGGACGAGTTGAGCCGGCTGACGCCGCCCCCTGAGGACGACCTCGTTGTCTGCCACGGTGACCTCTGCCTCGACAATGTGTTGGTGGATCCGGAGACGTTGACCTTGGCCGGGATCCTGGATGTCGATCGGGCCGGGGTCGCTGATCGGTGGACGGACCTTGCACTGGCGCTGTACAACATCGGCCAGGACGACGTCTGGGGTTACGGGAAGCCGCACGCCGAGCACTTCCTGCGACGGTACGGCTGCACGACCGTCGACCAGGACAAACTGACCTACTTCCAGCTGTTGGACGAATTTCTCTGATTCGATCAGGGCGGCCGGGCGGTGGCCGGACGTCCGCCAACTACGATGTGAAATGACGTGATGGGCAGATGAACTACGGTGAACTAATAGCGCGTGCCCGGCGGACGACCGCGGCGGAAGAGTCCGATATCTCGGGCCGTTATCCATCGGTCATCGCGCACGCTCAGGGCGCCTGGATGACGGACTTGTCAGGAAAGCGATACGTGGACCTCACGGGCGCCGATGCTGCGGTGATCCTCGGTTACCGTCATCCTGCGGTGGTTGAGGCTATGGTTCGGCAGATTCGGGATTTTGGTACGGCGTTTGCTTCGACGTTGTCGGTGCCGCGGGTGGAGTTGGCGGAGCGGTTGTGCGAGCGGTATTCCTGTGCGGAGAAGGTGGTGTTCCACAAGACTGGTTCCGAGGGGACTGCGATGGCGGTTCGGCTGGCTCGGGCTGCGACGGGTCGGGAGCTGGTTTTGTCTTGTGGGTATCACGGGTGGCATGAGTGGCAGTTGGCGTCGGAGCTTTTTGGTTATCAGCAGACGACTGGTGTGGTGGGTTTCGGGTACAACGAAAAGGCCTTGGGGAGGATGTTGGAGGCCTTTGGTGATGAGGTGGCGGGGGTGCTTGTCTCGCCGGAGTTGTTGTATTTCGATGTTGAGTTTTATCGTCGGATGTCGGCGTTGTGTGGGCGCTATGGTGTGCCGTTCATGATGGATGAGGTGTATACGGGGTTCCGGGCGGGTCCGAAGGGTGTGCACGGGTTGGGGGTGCCGGCGGACGTGGTGGTGGTGAGTAAGGGGTTGGCGAATGGTCATTCGTTGGCTGCGGTGATGGGTCGGCGGGACATCATTGACGCGTACGATGTGTCGGGTATTCAGGGTACGTACACGCGTGAGGTCCCGCCGATGGCGGCTGCGTTGGCGGTGTTGGATGTTCTGGACACTCCGGGTGTTTATGGGAATGCTGAGGCGATGGGACGGCGGTTGGCGGATGGTATGCGGGAGGTTCTGGTTGGGGAGGGTATTCCGAATTGGGTTGGTGGGCCGGAGTTGATGTTTGATGTGGTTTTGCCGAATGATGATCTGGGTTGGGAGATTTATCGGACGGCGCATGAGTACGGGGTCTATTTCGAGGATTCTGGTACGCAGTTGGTGACGATGGCGTTTGATGAGGCTGCGGTGGATCATGCGTTGTCGGCGTTCAGGAAGGCTGTGCGTCAGGTGGTCGTGGATCGGCCGGATCTGGTGTTGCGGTCGGGTGGGGAGTTGACGCAGGAGCGGAAGTTGGATTTTGCCGAGGAGGCGTTTGGGGGTCTTTTGCGGGATGACGAGCGGACGAACATGTTGATCGAGGCGACTATTGAGCAGGTGGTGAACCGGGATCGCCGGGTCAAGCCGGTCCTCGTTCCGGCCCAGGACTGACGTTGTGCGACCAGGCCGGTGGGGGCGTGGTCGGACAAAGCGAGACGGCGGTGGTCGGCGTTCCGTTGAGGAACGCCGACCACCGCCGTCTCGCCGCGCCCCACTCGGAGCGCTGACCGGTCAGCGCTGGTAGGTGCTCGACGCTGCCAGCGCGATGCCGCCACGGACGTTGAAATCAACGGTGACCTTGAGAAAGACGGGATCGAGGGCGGCTACCAGATCATCGCGCATCTTCGTCGCCAGGTGCTCGTGGAAGATGCCTTCGTCCCGGAAGGTCTCCAGGTAGAGCTTGAGGCTCTTGGTCTCCACACCCCGGTCACCCGGACGGTAGTCGATCCGGATGGTCGCCCAGTCCGGCTGCCCCGTGATGGGGCAGCGGCAGGTGAACTCCCGGCAGTCGATCGTGATCTCCTGCGAGCTGTCCGTGATCGGAAAGGTATCGAGTGTCCGGTCAGGCTTGGCCTCCGGCTGCCCGAGCTTCGTCAGCGCCATGGACTGATCATAGGCTCTGCCGTAATGCGCCGAGATTGTCCCTAACTTTGACCACCGCGTCCAGCATGTCCTGTACGTCCTCCGGCTCAACCGACAGCAGAGAGTGGTGAATCCACACCGCCTCGTCGAAGGCGACCCGCTCGGCCACCGGCAAGTGGAACGCGTCCGGGGAGATCTTGTCGCCGTACCGATCCCGGATCGCCGGCCAGTCGTCGGCGGTTATGTGGAACAGCGGGTCACGGTGCAGCGGCGGGTAGAAGGTGTTCCCCTCGAACTCCACACCCTCAGCGAGGATCGCCTCCAGCACCTTGTCCCGGTGCAGCCCTTCCCACGCGTCCGTGTCAAAACGGAAGAGAAGTTCATACCGCTGCCGCCGGGTGACCCGTGGGTCCTCCGGTAGTGGGAGGAACCCGCCGATCTCGGTAAGCCCCTTGGTGAGCAGCTCCGCCATCGCCGTGCGTTGTTCGTCGAGGGCGTCGTACTGGTCGAGTTGGCCGAGCAGCACGGCTGCTTGCATTTCGGTGGCCCGATGGTTCCAGCCGAAGACCCGCCCCGGGAACCTGTCGTACGGGGCCTCCTTGCGGCCGACGTGCACCAGGGACATGGCGCGGTGGAACGCCTCCTCGCTGCCGGTGACCAGGAAACCACCCTCGCCCGACGTCATGATCTTGCTGGTCTCGAAGCTGTAGCTGCCGGCGTCGCCGACGGTGCCGACACATTGCCCGCGCCACTGAGCGAAGTGAGCGTGTGCGCAGTCCTCGATGAGTAGGAGCTCGTGTCGGCGGCAGATGTCCAGCAGGGCATCCATGTCCGCGACCTGGTTTCCCAGGTGAACAACCATGACCGCCCGAGTCCGGTCGGTGATGGACTCCTCGACCTTGGCCGGGTCGATACACCAGTTGTCGTCGGAGATGTCGGCCAGCACCGGTACCGCGTTGACGTGCACGATGCCGGCGACCGTCCCGATCCAGGTGAAGCCGGTCGTGATGACCTCGTCGCCGGCGTGCACCCCGAGCGCTCGCAGCGCCACCGAGAGGCTCACGGTGCCGTTGACCATCAGAACCCCGTACCTGGCGCCCAGTCTGCTGGTGAACTGTTCGGCGAACTGCTGGTGCAGGGTGTTCGGGAAGGGGATGCCTCCGAGGTTGCGGGATTCGATCACACCGCGGAGCCGCTCTACGTCCTGTGGACCGACGTGCGGCCACTCGGGCCATGGCCGGGTCCGGACCGGGTCGCCACCGAGGATCGCCAGATTCTGGTTCATCCGTGGCTACCTGCCCCGGCGAGGGCCCCGAGGGCGATGTCTGGGTCGATCTCGAAGACCGTGCCCTTGTCTGTCATGTCGGTCCACTGCTGCTGGACCTTGTAACCGATGGGCACAAGTCCGTCGAACGGCATGTTGTTGTGCTTCACCCAGTAGTTCTCGAGCGCGAAGGATCCGGCGCGCAGACTCAGCCGATACACGGAGTCGTCCGGCGCGACCCGGGAACGTTCCTGCTCCACGTCGACTTCCTGGGCGCCCTTGAACCGCTGCATCGTCCGGACCAGGATGTCGCGGTAGACCTCCTGGGCCTCCTCGTCGCTGTACCCGGAGCGACGGCTGAAATGTAGATTATGATGGAAGCTCTGCTGCTCGTCCTCGTCGATGTGAATCCCGTACTCGTCTGGTCGTAGCTGGATGGGGGAGTTTCGTTCGACGATGAAGTCGGCGATCTGGTAGGTCACGGTGTCGTGGTAGTTGCTGAGGAACTCGTATAGTTCCTCAGCCTCGTCCCGATTCTCGGTGGGCAGGCCGACGATGGTCATCAGGAACGGCTTGTAGCCCAACTCCCGGCTGTCCTGGAGCAATCGGTGGACGACGTCCATCCGGTTGCCCTTGCGGACCAGCTCGAGCAGCCGTTCATTTGCTGTCTCCAAGCCGAAGCGGAGCGTGCCCTGTGAGTCACGCATCTTGGTCAGTACTGCCTTGTCGATGTTGCCCTCGAAGCGGACGTCGACCTCCCAGAACAACTCCGGCCGCTTCTTCGCGATGAAGAAGTCAGCGATCTCGACCAGCCGCTTTGCCGGGAAGACCGCGTCGGCGAAGTCGAAGTGTACGACACCAGGATACAGCTCAAGAAACGTGTCGATGTCATTTTGAATGTTCTCGGTGCTGCGTTCCCGGTAGCTCCAAGGCGCAAAGTTGGTGATCGCGTTGCAGAACGAACACTTCATATAGTAGCAGGAGCGTGAACCCTGCAGCACCAGGCTGCCCTGACCCTCGCGGAACGTGGTGTAGAGCGACAGATCGAAGTCGCTGTAGTCGGGAGTCGGGATCTGGTTCATGTCGGCGACCCAGGAGATGTCGCCGCTGCGCTCGTAGCTGCCGTTCTCGGTCCGCCAGTGGGTGTTGGGGACATTCTCTCGCGGCTTCGACATCTCCAGTAGCAGTTTGCGGCCGACCGGCTTCGTGTCAAGCACGCTCTGCTCGGACATCGGCTTGCAGCCGCCCGGGATACCGACCGGCCGTTCGCCCCGCGACAGCGCCTCGGCCATTTTCAGCAACGGCTCCTCGCCTTCACGTACGACCAACGCGTCGATCAGGTCGCCCAGTTCGGGACAAGACTCGAGGCGTGGGATCAGCATGTCGGCGAATGAGGTCACCCAGGGCCCACCCCAGCAGATGTAGAGATCTGGGTTTTCCTGCTTCATCAGGTAGCCCAGGGTCAGCGCGGGGATGACCTGGTTGTAGCCCATGATCGAGAAGCCCATTAGGCCGAGTTCGGAGGCTCGGCCGGCGACCTTCTCTCGGTAGAACGCGTGGTAGATGTTCGCATCCGGGTCTCGGACCAGCTTCGCGACACGTTCCGGTTCGTCACGCAGGATCGACAGGAACTCGCAGTACGAGAATGGGAACGGTGGGTCCCAGATTGAGAGGCTTTCCGGCGCCACCCGACACTGCTGCTGCAGTTCCCACTGCTCAAAGTTGGTCTCGGTGAAGTAGTTCCCGGTGATATGGTTCAAAAAGAACTGCTTGATAAACGGCTTGGTGAAGTCATGGATGTTCTCCGTGCCCTGAACCTGTTCGATCTCGACTCGGCTCAGCAGATACTCATTGAAGTCCGCGTTGAGGTCCAAACCTCGGGCTGGCATGCCCTTGTCACGAAGGTACGCCGTGAGGGTCGCCACGGAGATCGGTGGGGTCTCCGCCAGCAACGATGGCGGGAAGGCGACACCGGTGACGATCTTGTCAGGGACGGTCATCTCAGGACTCCTTCATTAGGGATAGATAGATCGCCTCAAGGCGAGCACCTGCGGACGCGAGAGAGTACTCCCGTGCAGGAATCGGTTGGGCGTTCTCCGCAAGGCGCCGGGCCAACTCCGGATCGTCGAGCACCATCTCAATGGCGTCGGCGAGCTTCGGTGGGTCGAACGGCGGCACCAGCACGCCGGTCTTCATGTGCTCGACCAGCTTGTGTACACCACTGACGTCGTGCGCTACGACTGGTCGCCTCATCAACATGTACTCGAGCACCACGACCCCCAGCTCCTCGTATAGCGAAGGCAGGACGGCCAGCGTCGAGAGCGAGATGATCGACGGGATGTACTCGGGGAGCAGAAAACCGGTGATGATCAGGTTGTCGGCGACCCCGAGTTGGCGGGCCAACGCCTCGATGTCCGCGCGCTGCGGACCGTCGCCGGCTATGAGGAATCGGCAGTTACGTCGCTTGGCGACCTCTGCCGCAGTCCTGACAAACCAGTCGACGCCCTTTTCGGAGGATATTCTTCCGACGTACAGGATCGTCGGTTTGTTGTCGGTGAGTCCGAACTTGCGACGCAGTTCCTCTCGGCGCTCGGGCGTATCGTGGCCGACAAACTTGTCGGTCACCAGGTGGGCGAGCCGATGCACACGATCGTCCGGTACGTGCAACTCGTCGCGGATCTGCTCACGCACCTTGTCGCTGAGGGTGAGAACCGCGCCGGAGTGCTGGATGACGTACTTCTCGGCCGACTTTGCCAACGGGTCGACCACCTGTTCGAACACCGTGGTCGGGTGCTGGGTCAACGACCGGCAGGAATAGATGTGCGACACGATCGGCACGTCGAGCACCTTCGCGGCGGCGTACGCGTAGGCCGGCGCCGACCCGGACCCGTCACAGTGCGCGTGCA
Organism: Micromonospora sp. LOL_021; assembly: GCF_048060215.1. Classification (NCBI taxonomy): domain Bacteria; kingdom Bacillati; phylum Actinomycetota; class Actinomycetes; order Micromonosporales; family Micromonosporaceae; genus Micromonospora; species Micromonospora sp. LOL_021. The sequence goes on from NZ_JBHMIN010000016.1 coordinate 44,344, forward strand.
CGATGCCGATCTCGCGCCGGAGCTGCTCCCGGTTGCGGACCACGTAGAGGAGGCTTGCCTTCGCCCATGCCCCGACCAGCCCGAAGTATCCCTCGAGCTTGGACGGAATCGGTAGTACGGGCAGCCGCCGGGCGTGCACACTTATGTTCGGCGCGGTCTGGAGGTCCTTCGGGACGCCGGGTGGGGCCATCGTGAGAACCCGCTGCGGGAACCCCCGCCGGGCCATCTCCGTCACGATCGCATGGCCCAGCACGTGCATGCCGCCCATCGGGTCGAACCGGGGCTGCCACAGCTTCTGGTGGTCGGCGTACAGATAGAACGGTGTCATCGAGAGGACGCCTCGTGGGGCGCTGTCTTCAGTCATTCAACTCCACTTTCCGTCCGTCCTCCGCGCTGCGGTATGCGGCATCGAGCGCTTCGACGACTGCGATCGCGTCGTCAGGGGTGTGTGTCATCGGCCGGCCGGCGAGAATCGCGTCCAGCACCTGACGGTCCTGGTGTACGTATCCGCTGTTGCGGATCCACTCCCACTCCGGCCGCAACCACCCCTGGTTGGGCTCCCACACCGCGCCGAACTTGGTGTTGGTGTAGGCCTCGACGCCCATGCCCTGCCAGAAATCGGCACGGACCAGACCTTCGGTGCCGATCACCTCGACCGTGAGTTGCTCCCCGCCGGGGCAGGCCCATGAGACGTCGCACTGTCCGATCGCGCCGTCGGCGAACTCGATCAGAACGACGCCCTGGTCCTCGACGTCACCGATGGCGCTGAGCTGCCGGGTGCAGGCGGTGATCGATCGGATGGCCGGTTTGCCGAGCATCCAGCGGCACAACTCCACCGCATGCCACCCGAGGTCGGTGAGGGCACCGCCGCCGGCGGTCGCCTTCGACCGGAACCAGTCGGCGTCCGGACCGGAGGTGCGGAAGACGACCCGGACCGAGTGGACGGTGCCCAACGCATCCCGGTCGGCAGCAAGTTCATGTGCCCGGACGAACTTCGGGGCGTAACCGAAGTTGCCGCCATGGGCGAGCGTCACCCGGTGTCTGAGGGCTTCGGCGGCCAGCTCCCGTGCGTGCCCGGCGGAGAGTACGAGCGGCTTCTCCACCAGGACGTGCCGACCTGTGGAGATCGCCTGCGCCGCGATCGGCTGGTGGGTTGCCGCCGGGGTGGCCACCACCACCAGCCGGACCGCGTCGTCGAGTAGCGCGTCGTCGAAGCTCGTGCTGACGCGCGCGCTGGTCCGCGCGGCCAGGTTCGTCGCGACGCGTTCGTCCCGGTCCACCACCCACCGCAGCTCGGCCCGGGGGTCGGCGGTCAGCACGTCGGCGTGCACACCGCCCATGAAACCGCCGCCGACGATGGCGACGCCCACCCGGTCAACCATCGGTAGCCCCCACCGCGTCCGGTACCTTTTCCGCGCCGGTCGACACGCTCAGGCCGAAGCCCGGCAGCTCAGGGCGGGCGAGCTCGCCGACCACCTCGCCGATCAGTTTCATCGGGACCGGGACCAGCGGACGCCCGTCGTGCCACAGCGGCTCGCCGAGACCACGCAGCAGGACCATGGCACTGCTCTCGGCCAGATCACTGAGGTAACCGCGCTTGTTGTCGAAGCGGAGCCGGTGCATCACCTCGTCGAGATCGACGTGCGCAGGAATGGTGACTGCCGCCCCGGCTCTGGCCAGCAGTTCCCGGTGCAGCGCGACCGTTTCGTCGTCGAGGTGGCCCAGCCGCCGGGACACCTCGGCGGCGACCAGCATGCCGAGCCCGATTGCCTGTCCATGGGAAATCTCTCCGGCTGCGGTGTACTCGATGGCATGGCCGACCGTATGACCGTACTCGAGTACCAGCCCGGCCCGGCACTCGTGCATGTCGTCAATGGTCACCGAGGCCTTCGCCAGAATGCTCTCGGAGATGATTCGGTACATCGTCTCGTTGTCGTAGTTGCCGTCCCGACGCAGCGAGGTACGTAGCATTTCAACCATGCTGGGTCGGATGGCCAGCGAATTCTTGACGACCTCGCAGAGGCCGGAGACCGTCTCCCGGAGCGGCAGACTCCGCAGCATCGCGGTGTCGGCGAGAACACACTCCGGCGGGTAGAAGGTGCCGATGAGGTTTTTCCCCGCACTCGCGTTGACGGCCTGCTTCAGCGAGAGGACCGAGTCGGACATCGCAATCAGCGACGTCGGAATGTGGACGAGGCGGATTCCCCGGAAGAGGAGAGCAGCCATTAGCCCTGCGATGTTGCCGATCACGCCGCCACCTACGGCGACCACCACGCAGGCGCGATCCGCGCCGAGCCGCAGTGCCGATTCGGCGAGCGTGCCGACGGCCTGGAGGTCCTTGTACGGTTCTCCGGCGCGGTGAACGAGCAGGTTGGCCGGGACTCGGGGGGAGAGCCGTTCGACCAGCTCCGCACCGAAGAGCGGGCCGGTGTTGCTGTCGCAGACGATCAGTAGTCGACTGGCCGACATGTCGACCAGGTCTTCGACGATGGCGCCGAGACAATCGGTGCCGAGCCGGAACGGATATCGAACCGAACCCAAGCGTATCTCGACCTTCATACGCAAACCCTTCGTCACGGGTCCTTGCAACCCTTGGATGGGGCCCTTACCAGGCGGAGGCCGAAGTCGGTACCTCCTCGTCACGACGGAACGGCGGGTGGGCGGGCTGACCCGTCCCACTCCGCCGGGTCAGCCGCATAGTTCCCGATGATGCGTGAACACCTTCTCGAACGCCCGAATGATGTCTTTCACGTCCGACTCGTCGCCGAGTAGTGCCGAGTGATGAACAGTGACAACCCGCCGGCCGGCGTCCTCGGCGACAGGAAGTGAATAGCCGGTCAGGTCGAGACCAGGGATGGCCTTGAACCGGTTCCGGGTGGCGGGACGGTAGAGCCGGTTGTGGTTCATGGGCGGGTAGCTGGTGTAGATGCCGGCACCAGAGAGCTCGGCCGCGACCGCCGAGGCGATCGGTCCGACGCCGAGCTGCCCGATCTCGTCGTCCTCGATCCGCCCTGCCCACTCGTAGTAGGTCCGCTCGGTCGTGCCGGGTGAAGAGACCTGAGGCCGGATGCCGAGCGCCCCGAGGCCGTCGTCGAGGAGCGCGGCGTTGGCCCGTCGCCTCTGGTTCTGTTCGTCGAGCAGCTCGAGTTGGCCGAGCAGGACTGCCGCCTGGAACTCGGACAGGCAGCGATTGCTGCCCATCAGCTCGGCGGTCTGGTCCAGCTCCATCCCGCCCACGGCGGGCTCGTGCGCCGTGTACGTACGACCGTCGGCCCGTAGATGCTCGGCACGTCGGGAGAGCGCGCCGTCGTCGGTGATGACGGCGCCGCCTTCACCGCTGGTGAGTACCTTGCTGTGTTGCATGCTGAAGGTGCCGAAGGCGCCGAACGTGCCGACCCGACGGCCGCGGAAGCGGGCGCCGTGGGCTTGCGCACAATCCTCGATCAGTGCGACGTCGTGCCGTTTCGCGATGGCGGTCAGCGCGTCCAGGTCCGCCACGGCCGAGTAGAGATGCACCACGACGATGGCTGCGGTTCGCGGGGTGATCGCCCGTTCAACGGCCGCCGGATCGAGGCAGAGCGTCAAGGGATCGACGTCGACCGGTACGGGAACCGCGTTGACCCCCGCCACAGTGGAGGCGTTGGCGACCCAGGTGAGCCCAGGGATGATAACCTCGTCGCCAGCACCGACCCCGCATGCCTCGAGCGCGACCATGAGACTGGCCGTTCCGCTGGCTGTCGGCACGCAGTGTGCGATCTCATGGTACGCGGCGAATGCCTCCGCGAAGCGCCGTTCGAAGCTCCGCTTCCCCTGATATGGTCCGCTGATTGCCCAGCGACCGGAATGGAGAACCTCATTGAGTGCATTGAGGGCACTGGGTGCGGGAGCGGGCCACGTCGGCCACTGCTGCAAACGTATAGGGGGGCCGCCATTGGCGGCAAGATGGGTCACGTCACGTCCTCCCCGAGCCGGGACTGCGGCAACCAATGGATCATCGGCTGGGCCTAGTGTGCCAGACGCAATTACCAGTGTCGACTTGAAGAAAATTCCCAAGACGGGCTTGTTGGACAGTCTGATCATTACGGGCGTGATGCTGCGGTTCTGATGTGGGCGCTCCGGAATATTGCGCAATGTCCGCCTTATAGGTTTATAGTATACAGTCAATGGCTAGCGGGGCGATGCGGTGATCAGTCGGGGAATATCTCTGATTTGTGCCGGGCCAGCGGTTCGAAAGGGATCGATTAATGACACAATCTGCGGCCGACGACCGAGTCGACGAGATCGAGCAGGCCATCGTGAAGAGTCGGCGGTACCAGACGGTGGCTCCAGCCACCGTGCGACGCCTGGCCAGAGCTGCGCTCGTCGCGGCCCGGGGCGATGTTCCCGATGCGGTGAAACGCACCAAGCGCGGGTTACATGAGATCTACGGCGCGTTTCTGCCGCCCAAGCCACCTAACTACGCAGCGTTGCTGAAGCAGATTGACTCTGCTGTTGACGCGGGAGACGACGAAGCGGTCCAGGAGGCCCTACGACGTGCGATGTCGGTGCACCTATCCACCCGGGAGCGACTGCCACATTTGGCGGAGTTCTACCAAGAAGTCTTCCGTGATCTGCCCGAGCCGAACACGGTGCGTGACTTGGCTTGCGGCCTCAACCCACTGGCCGCGCCGTGGATGGGGCTACCCGAGCGGGCCGTGTACGTCGCATCCGACATCGACGCCCGCCTGATCGGCTTTGTGGGTTCGGTGCTGACGAGATTGGGTGTAGAGCACCGGGTGGGGGTGGCTGACATCCTTGAGGATCGGGTTGACGAGCCGACCGATGTCACGCTACTGCTGAAGACGTTGCCCTGCCTGGAAACTCAGCGCCGAGGATCCGGTTGGGAAGCTATCGACCTTGTCAACTCGCCGATTATCGTGGTAACCTTCCCGACCAGATCTCTCGGCCAGCGATCGAAAGGGATGTTCCAGAACTATTCGCAGGGCTTTGAGTCGCAGGCCCGGGAGCGGTCATACGGCTTTCGGCAACTGGAGATTGGCAACGAGCTGGTCTACGTCATTCAAAAGTAGCTTTCGCCGCTCTTTCAGGAGAACTGGATGGCGTCGTGCGTGTGCTTCGGCTGACCCCCTTTTTTCATCACGACTATGTCGACCACTGGCCGGCGGAGTTCGATCCGGTAGGCGGTATGCAGGTCCAGATCCTGGCGCTGTCCCGCAGTCTGGCCAGGGCGGGAGTCGATCAGCTTGTGCTGACCCTGGGTTTCCCCGGGTTGCCGCCGACGAAGCAGATCGAGCCGGGGCTGACCGTCCGGATAGCCCGAGTCTCGCTGCCGCAGGTCCGCTCCGAGATCACCGGCCTGGTGGGTCTCGGACAGGCCTGGCTAATCGCCACCATCCGTGAGTGTCTGCGGCTGCGTCGCGGAACCTGGCGTCCTGACCTGGTCCATGTTCACGCGGACGGTCAGATCTGGCCGTTGATCGCAGGCCGGGTCGCGGCCCGGATTCTGGGCGTGCCGTACGTACTCACGCTGCACTGCTCCCGACTCTCGGTCTATCAGCCGATGTCGGCGGTCGACGCCATGGCGCACCGCATGGTCACCAGAGCCGAACGGCAAGCCCTGCGCTCCGCAGCGCGGGTCAGCACGCTGACCGCCCGGACCGCCGACGTGGTGAGCGCCGCGACCGGCCTGGACCGGTCCAGCATCGTGGTCAACCCGGACGCAGTCGACATCACCCCGGCAACGGCCACCGAGGCGGCGTTGTTCGCTCAGCGGCACGGGCTGACCGGGCGGCGGCCGCTCATCGGTTACATCGGCCGGGTTGCTCATGAGAAGGGTTGGCCCGATCTGCTCCGGCTGGCCGAGCTTCTCGATGATCTCGCTCCGACCTTCCTCGTAGTCGGCGACGGCCCGCAACGGGAACGCATGCAACGGGAGATCGCCGAGGCCGGCCGTACGGATCAGTTCGTGGTCACCGGCTTCCTTCCGCACGACCAGGTGCCGGCCGCGCTCGCCCTGGTGGACACCCTGGTCATGCCCTCAATCCACGAGGAACTCGGCGGCAGCGCGATCGAAGCGATCATGACGGGTACCCCGGTGGCGGCGTACGCTGTCGGCGGTCTGCGCAGCACCATCGGTTCGGCCTGCCCCGACCTGCTCAGCGATCCCGGTGACGTGCACGGGCTCGCCGAAGTCGTTCGGCGGGTACTCACCCACCGCGACTCGGTGGTCGCCCAGCTCCGCGCAGCCCAGCCCGATACGGCGAGTACGTTCGATCTCGCAGCCACCCGGGACCGGATTCTGGACTGCTACCGCGCCACCCTCGTCGGAGCCGGGGCGGCGAGCGGAACGTGACCGGGCGACGGGGACCGAGTGCCGCTCCGGCGAGTGCAGACGGCGACCTTGGCCGGAGTCATATCCTGATCACCGGTGGTAACCGTGGCCTCGGGTTTGCCGCTGCCGCCCTGTTGGCCGACGCCGGCTGGTCGGTCCTGCTCGGTTGCCGCGACGATCAGCGCGGAGCAGCTGCGGCCAAGGCACTACGCCGTGGCGGTGGCCGGGCCACCCACGTACCGCTGGACGTCACCTCCCCGGCGAGTATCGCGGCCGCCGCTGAACTGGTCGCCGCCTATACCGGCGGATGCCTCGCCGGCCTGGTCAACAACGCGGGGATCTTCCTCGACGGACGCGACGCCGGGCCGGAGAGCATCACCGCCGAGGCGGTCCACGAACTGCTCGCCGTCAACGCGGTCGGTCCGCTGCTGGTGACCTGCGGGCTGCTGCCGTTGCTTCGGGCAGCAGGCGGGGCCGCCGTGGTCAACGTGACCGCCGACGACGCCGACCCGAGCACCGCCGACGGCGAGGCCACCGGCTACCGGATGTCCAAAGCCGCGTTGAACGTCATGACCGTCAACCTGGCAGTCGCCCTGCGCGGCCAGGACGTCGTCGTCAACGCGGTCGACCCGGGCTGGATCCCTACCGACATGGGTGGCCCGGACGCACCCGACGACACGCTGGCCGCCGCCGGGCTGGTGGCCTGGGCCGCCACTGTTGCCCGCCAGCGCGGGAACACCGGGCAGGTGTTCACCGTCCGGCAGACGCTCGAAGAGTTGGCAGCCGGTGCGGCGGACATGACCACAGCAGGCAGCACCTAGATCAAACCCGGGAGGTTCTCATCAGCGTTTCAGCCGACCTCGGTACCGGTCACGATGATGCCACGAGCCGGCTGCGGTACGGCCCCGAGCCGACCGTGGACGACGTCACTCGGGTTGCCGACGTCTGTGTGATCGGCAGTGGCGCCTCCGGAGCGATCACCGCGTGGGCCCTGCAGCGTGCCGGTCTGGACGTCGTAGTCGTCGAACAGGGCCCCTTCGTCGATCCCTGGGTGAGCTACGACGACATCGAGACGAATGCCGAGACCGCCTGGATCCGTCAGGACAGCGGCCTGTGGGAGAAGACCGGCAATCCCTGGTCCACCTGTAACGTCGGCGGTGGAACCGTCTTCTTCGGTGGCGCGGCGTTTCGTCATCGTCCGGTGGACTTCGACTCGGAGACCCGGTTGGGTCGCGGAGACCTGCCGTTGCGCTGGCCGTGGACTGTGGCGGAAATCGAGCCATACTACGCGTTGGTGGAGTCGGCGCTCGGTATCGCTGGCGGCGGGCACGACCCGAGCCTGCCGAGCGACCCTGCCTACCCGATGCCGCCGGTCGAGACCACGGCGGAGGGCGCGGTGATCAACGCTGCGGCCCGCTCTCTCGGCCTGCACCCCTTCCCGACCCCGCTGGCCATCACCACCACGCCCTATCAGGGTCGGCCGCCATGCGGTGGGGAACGTCCGTGTATCTCGAACCAGTGCGACCGGGGTGCCAAGGGCGACGCGGTCACGGTGTTCCTGGACCCGGCCCGCAAAGCCGGTCTGCGTCTCTTCGCCGGGCTGAAGGCCGTGCGGATCCGGCGCCGGGACGCCACCACCGTGGACGGTGTCGAATGCATCCGGATGGACAGTGGCAACCGGCATGTCCTACGTGCCCGCCACGTGGTCGTCGCCGGAAACGCCGTCCAGAGCGCAGCCCTGCTGCTGCGCTCCACCGACAAGCAGAGCCCGCATGGTCTCGGCAACGATCACGACATGGTCGGTCGTGGCCTGTGCTTCAAGATGAGTGGGTACGTGCTCGGGTATCGGCGGGCCGACCCGCCGGCGACTCCACCTGACAACCGCCCCGCCGGCCCGGGCCCCTTCTCCTCCGCTGCGATCACCGATTACTACACCGCCGATGACGCACCTGGTGGATTCGGCGGTCTGATCATCGAGTCCGGTCCGGAGCAGGCTGTTCGAATGCGTCCCGACGAGCAGATTCTGCGACTCGAGTGCCTTGTACCCGACCAGCCCAGTCTTGACAACCGGGTGTCCCTCGGCCGAGGGGTCGACCGGTTCGGCCTACCAGACGTGGTGATGGACTACTCGCCCCACCCTCGCGACCGTGCCCGTCTGGAGTACCTCCAACAGCGGGCCGAGAGGATCCTGCGAGCCGCCGGCTGCGAGCTGACCTGGCGCGAATCATCGTACTTCTGGATGGGTAGCACCCATCTGCACGGTACCTGTCGCGCGGGCACCGACCCGCGTACGTCGGTCACCGACCCGGACGGGCGGGTGCACGGACTGACCAATCTGATGGTGGTCGACGGCGGCGTGATGCCCTACCCAGGCGGTGTCAATCCGACGCTCACCATCCAGGCCCTCGCCCTGCGGATGGCCCACCGGCTGCTGCGCCGGGAGTTTGGCATCGAACTCGACCTGTCCTACTCACCTGTCGGCACGGAGCGAAACGAGCGGAGTCAATGACCATCGACATCGGTGCGCGTAACCTACTGGCGCAGGAGCCCACCTGCCCCCGGGACGCCGACGGACGCCCCCGGGTCTTCGTCGAAGGGTCAGGGGCGTACCTGACGGACCCGGACGGTCGGCAGTGGATCGATTTCGACAACGCCCGAGGCTCAGTCGTCCTCGGCCACGGTGACGAGGAGATCGCCGAGGCGATCGCCCAGGCGGCCCGGGGCCGCAGCGGAGTGGGCACTTCCTGGAGCCCGATGCTGGACGAGCTGACCGGCCAGTTGCGGCAGGTGTGCGGCGGCGACGTCGTCGGACTCTACCGGACCGGCACCGCCGCGCTCCGCTCGGTGACCTGCGCTGTTCGGGAGATCCGGGACCGGCCGATCGTCCTCAGCTCCGGATACCACGGGTACGACCCGATGTGGCACTGCGATGAGCCGTTCACTCCCAACCGGCACGGAATCGTCGAGTTCCTCTTTGATCTCGACGTGCTCGCTGAATGGCTCAGCCGCCCAGCTCAGGTGGCCGCAGTGGTCATCTCTCCCGACCACATGCACCTGGGTGAGCGTTGGTATGCCGAGTTCAGCCGGCTGACCAGGGCAGCGGAGGTCCCGGTTGTCGCTGATGAGGTCAAGGTCGGCCTGCGTTACCAGGCCGGTCTGTCCACCCAGCTGATCGACCCAGCGGTCTGGATCGTGGCGAAGTGCCTGGCCAACGGCTCACCGGTTGCGGCGGTCGGCGGCGCCGCACAGTTGCTCACTCCGCTGCAGGAGGTCTCGTTCACCTCGTACTTCGAACCGACCACGTTGGCAGCCGCGACCACTACGTTGCGCCGGATGGCGACCGGTGTACCGCAGCGGTCCATCCGCGCCGCCGGCGAGTCGTTCATCGCCCACACGCGGTCGGCATTCGCCACCACCGGCGTGCCGATCGACATCGCGGGCAACGGCAACCTCTTCCAGTTCGTCTGTGCTGACGGCGAGGTGCAGGACGCCTTCCACGCTGCGGCGGCAGCCGAAGGGCTGCTCTTCTTCGAGGGCGACAATCAGACCCCGTCGGCGGCGTTCGCCGGCGCGGTCGTCGAAGACGCGTGTGGGCGGATCGACCGGGTGTGCCGTGTGCTAGCCGGCCGCTTCGCCGACCGCGAAATCACCGAACATTCCTGGTACGCGAGCGCATGGGGTGCCATGGACGGTCTGGCGGACCGGCCTCGTACCCGGCAGCAGACCGTCGCGATCGTCGAGCGGCTCTGGGCGGACTGAGACCACCTGTCTCACCCCTTGTGGATCGCTACCAGCTCCTCCGACGCCAGGCTGGCTCGTGAAAAGCGCCAACCCCGATCGCGGGCCAGCTCGGAGAGTTCCTCGACATGTCGAGACACGAAGACTGCGGCTCGACCGTTCATGGCCCGGGTGGGGAACGAAACCACCACGTCGCGGCAGTCCAGTCGGTCGACCAGCGACTGCCCGGCACCCGTACGGCGTCCCTCCATGCAGTGGTACGTCTTGAGTAGTAGCGCCAAGTCGGCGCTCACCGGCCGGCCGTCGGCGAGCACATCCTCGTGCCGGATCTCGCATTCAGGGTATGCCCGGCCAAGAAACGCGTTACCCAACGCAACGAACAACGCGTTGAAGTCGTAGCCGACGTACCGGGCATCGCTGACCTGCCTCAGCCAGGGCAGCGTGAACGGGTTCAGCGCGCACGCGATGTCCGCTACCGTCCGTGGTGGCGGTACCAGTCCGAACAGGACGGAATAAAAGTCGTCGAGGTCGGGCAGACGCTCAGCGGTGGAGAAGTGGCCGCCCAGCACTTGCCGGCACCAGTCCCGCCGGACCTGCGGATCGTCGAGATCGGCGCGGTCGATCGCCCGTCGTAGCGCCGGTGGCCGAGCGGTGAGCAGATGCAACGCGGCCACCTTGTGCAGCCGGGCCCGTACCCGTCGTTCCAGCTCGGCCGCGTCGCCGGTGCCCCGCCCCTCCCGCCGTACCAGGTCGACAATGGTCTCCGGGTGGATGTCGCGGTACTTGGCGGCCGAGGTGAGCCGGGCGATCACCTTGCCAACGGCGGGAGGTTCGGGCGTTCGTGCTGATGGCGTGGCGATGTCCGGAGGGTGGGCGCCGCCTGCTGGGCCCGGCGGGTGGGCGCCTGCTGGTCGCAGGCCGCGACGTGAGGTACCGCCACCTCGACTGACCAGTGGCTGATCGTCGTCCGGCGCTTGGCCCGGTGGTGGTGTGGTCACCGGTCGGTCATCCCCGCCCGCCCGGCTCGCATCCGGCGGGACCGACCGGTTGGCCGGACCGGATCATCTCCAGCAGGCGGGTGTAGAAGCGAAGATTGTGCAGGGTGGCGAGCCGCTCCGCCAGTCCGTCCTTCACCCGGAACAGGTGGTGCAGGTAGCTGCGGCTGTACCTCTGGCAGGTCGGACAGTCGCAGGTCGGGCAGATTGGCTGGTCCTTGCGGGAATTCTCCTCGTCGAGGATGTAGATGTTCTGGTAGAAGCTTCGATCCGGAGTGAGTTGCCGGCTGGCGATATCAGGTTTGAACGCGTAAAGGCGGCCGTGTCGGGCGTCGCGCGTCGGGAGCGTGCAGTCGAAGATCCATCGAGTGTCGAGCTCGCAGAGGGCGACCAGATGCTCGGGCCGGCCGACTCCGAGGGCGAACAGCGGCGCGTCGGGCGGAGTGATCTGGGCGAGCAGGGCGAACATGTCACGCTCCAACTCGCCAGCGGAGTTCAGCGGCCAGCCGCCGAATCCGAACCCCTGCGCCCCGGACTCGACGAGGGCGTCGACGCAGCGTTGGCGCAGCGTCGGATCGGTACCGCCTTGGACCACCCCGACCAACAGGGGCGGCTCCGATGCCCGGCGCTGCCGACACTGGAGGTCGTAGGCCTGTCGGGCCTGCCGGAACCAGCGGATCGTGCGCTCGGTGGAGGCGAGTTGCTGAGCCGGGGAGTCCTCCGGGCCGGTGCAGTCATCGAGGGCGATCACCACGTCGGATCTGAGGCCGAACTGCCATTCGATGACCTTCTCGGGGGTGAGCACGATCTTTTTCGTGTCGGGCGATTCCTGAAAAGTCACCCCGTTCGATCGGATTGACCCGGTCTGACCCCGTTTGCGGATCAGGGAGAGTATCTGGAACCCACCGGAATCAGAGACGATCACCCCGTCCCAGGCCATGAAGTGGTGTAGCCCGCCGGCCCGTCGGACGGCCTGGAGCCCGGGGCGCTGGGCCAGGTGCATGGCGTTCACCATCACCGCCTGGATCCCCACTGTTGCAAGGTCACGGCTGTCGACCGCGCGGACCGAGGCCCGCGTGCCGTCGGGCAGGAAGGTCGGCAGAGCGATCGAACCGTGAACGGTCTCCAGTCGGTGCCCGGCCTGCAATCGGTGTCCAGCGGGAGCGGCAGGGTCTGCGGAGATCATCAGGTCGCAGCTCCTCGATGGCGGCAGACGGCCTCCCCACGATACGCGATCCGCCGGACGCCACCTCAGCCGCCGTCTGGACTGGCGGCTGACTGGTAGGTCTTGACCGGGCCGCTTCTTGTCGGACATGGACCTGTCCTTGTCGGACATGCATGTGCGAGGGCTCGTACGCTACCACTGTCCGGTGGCTTTTTCCTGGCCGGCCGTACGGTGAATCCCGCTGGACAGCGTTTCCTTCTGGTCCGATCATGGACTAGCGCTCCGGCTGTCAGATGCCAGCTGGGCTCAACCGACTCCATCACCCTGATTTGCAGGTGAGACGTGCCGATCTTCGCCGATCTGCGTACCGACTGGAAGATTTTTCGACAAACGCTGCGTACCTCGACGTTTCGAGAGTCTGTCGTCGACAGTATTGAATACATCCGGATCCGATCCCACGAAAGGCGGGAGCGCTTCGACGAGACGTTCGGCACCGAGACCAACGGGATCGTCGGTCTCGCTGATATCGACGGTGTCGGGCCGCACATGGAAGAGGCGTCCCACTACCTGCCGACCCGCAGACATGAATTCGAGCGTATGATGGCGAGCGTCGAAGACATCGATTATCGGGATCACGTGTTCATCGATTTTGGCTGTGGTAAGGGTCGAATCGTGCTGCTGGCGGCCGGTGCGCCGTACAAGAAGGTCATCGGTGTCGACTTCTCTCCCACCTTCGTCCGGCAGGCCGAGGATAACCTGCGCCGCTATACCGGGCCGCTGAAGGCCGCCGAGATCGAGTTACTTGCAATCGATGCTGCTGACTTCATTGCGCCTGCCGAGAATCTGGTCGTGTACATGTTCTCGCCATTCGGGCCGCCGGTCTTCACGGCAGTGATGAACAACCTGGTTTCGGCGGCACGCCGAAACCGGAAAAAGATTACGGTCATCTACTACTCGCCGGACTACGACGATCTTGTCAAGAAAGCCGGATTTACTCTCGTTGGCCATGGCAAGGGCGACCATTGGCCGTGGAGCATCTACTCGGTCGGCGGCTGATACGAAAGTGCCTGCGGCGGATGGACGTCGCCAATCCGTCTCGTCTCTGGGTCGAGTTGTCCGCCGGCGGCGAACCGCAGGGCGGCACCAACCAGGATCGCCAGAAGGCCGCTGACAACGAGCGGGCCCAGCGTGCGCCCAGTGACCGGAAGACCGTGATCCGATGCCCCGTAGCCTGGTCCGCCGGTTACCAGTGGCCCTTCCCCGAGGTACCGGAAAGCCATCTCGTTGGAGGTACCGGCCGGGGTGCTGACGGAAATCGTCGTCGCGCCGCCCTCGCAGAAGGGAACTGGGAAGGTCAACACGTTTAACGCGCCACCGACCGTGACGACCGCCGGCCCGAGCGTCCGGCCGCAGACTGTCACCCGGGTCTGCCCGGGGACGAAGCTGGTACCGCTGACCGTCGCCGTTGTGCCGCCGGCGGCGGTTCCCTCACCGGGGTTCACCGAGTCGATCCAGGGCATGGCATCGCTGCGATACCTGGAGTCAGTGAGCGCTTTGATGTCTGCAGGTCTCGGTGGTGTCGGGTCGGACGGCTGTGCTCGCCGCGCATTCGCCGCCTCGGCAACGGTCGCCGTGGCGGCGGTGACGACATGCCCGTCACCTTCCGCCGCCGTGACCGGCCCGGACGCAGACAGGCCGGCCAGTGCTCCGGCCAGGGCTGCGACGGCGAGCATGGATGTATAGCGGCGTGTGGTGGTACGCACAGTTCCTCGTCTCGGACTTCGGCCTCACACCGACCCAGGTGGGGATGCGACTCGCACCGTCGGGCAGGAGCAGGAGCGGCGTGGCCGGAAGAATCCGGCAACGACAGGCTGAACGACGGAAAATGCGATCAGTTACGCAATTGTCCCTAGATCCGCCAGATCGGTCAGATTGCGACCGGCTGCCCGGCGGTGCCGGCAGGTCGGCGTGTCAGACTGCCGTACGTGACATCGCGTCCGCAGCTTCCCAACGTGCTCGCCGCCCGGTACGCCTCCGTCGAGCTTGCCGCTCTCTGGTCCCCGCAGGAGAAGACCCGGCTGGAACGGAGACTCTGGATCGCCGTCCTGCGCGCCCAGCGCGACCTCGGCATCGCGGTGCCGGACGGGGTGATCGACGCGTACGAGCGGGTCGTCGACCGGGTCGACCTGGCCGCTATCGCCGAGCGCGAACGGGTCACCCGGCACGACGTCAAGGCCCGGATCGAGGAGTTCAGCGCGCTCGCCGGTCACGAACACATCCACAAGGGGATGACCTCCCGGGACCTGACCGAGAACGTCGAGCAGCTGCAGATCCGGGCCTCACTGGAGCTCATCCGCGACCGGGTCGTCAGCACCCTGGCCCGGCTGGCCCGGCTCGCCGTCGAGCACACCGAGCTGGTCCTCGCCGGCCGCTCGCACAACGTCGCCGCCCAGGCCACCACGCTGGGCAAGCGGTTCGCGTCGGCGGCCGAGGAGCTGCTCATCGCGTACGAACGGTTGACCGACCTGATCGACCGTTACCCGCTGCGCGGCGTCAAGGGCCCGGTCGGCACCGCCGCCGACCAGCTGGACCTCTTCGACGGTGACGCCGCCAAGGTCGCTGAGCTGGAGCGCCGGGTCGCCGGTCACCTAGGCTTCCGGCGGGTGCTGGACAGCGTCGGCCAGGTCTATCCGCGCTCCCTCGACCTGGACGTGCTCTCCGCCCTGGCCCAGGTCGCCGCCGCCCCGTCCTCGCTGGCCACCACCATTCGGCTGATGGTCGGCCATGAGCTGGTCACCGAGGGCTTTCGTCCCGGGCAGGTCGGCTCCAGCGCCATGCCGCACAAGATGAACACCCGCTCCAGCGAGCGGGTGAACGGGCTGGCCGTGGTGATCCGTGGCTACCTGTCGATGGTCGGCGAGCTCGCCGGCGACCAGTGGAACGAGGGCGACGTCTCCTGCTCCGTCGTGCGCCGGGTGGCGCTGCCGGACGCGTTCTTCGCCGCGGACGGGCTGTTCCAGACCTTCCTCACCGTGCTCGACGAGTTTGGCGCGTACCCGGCGGTGGTCGCCCGGGAACTCGACCGTTACCTGCCGTTCCTGGCCACCACCCGGATTCTCGTCGCGGCGGTGCGCGGCGGCGTCGGCCGGGAGGTAGCGCACGAGGTGATCAAGGAGCACGCGGTCGCGGTGGCGCTGGCCATGCGGGAGCAGGGTGCCGCCGACAACGACCTGTTCGACCGGCTCGCCGCCGACGGGCGGCTCGGGTTGAGCCGGGACGAGATTGCCATGGTGGTCGCCGACCGGGCTGGCTTCGTCGGCGCCGCGCCGTCGCAGGTGCGGGCGGTGGCGGACCGGGTGGCCGCGGTGGTCGCCGACCACCCGGTGGCCGCCGCCTACCAGCCGGCCCCGATCCTGTAGAGCTAGCTGCTGCCGGCCCCGATTCGGTGGACCTATCTGCCGCCGGAGCCGGCCGAGCCGCCGGTCTCGTTGCCGGCGCTGGCGTCGGCGTGACTCGCGTCGACCTTCGACTGCTTCGAGTCGTCGCCGGCGTCCGGCCGGATCTGCAGCACCACGGCGGCCGTCCCGTACGCACAGAGCTCCATGTGGGTGCTGCCCACCTGCCGGGTGTCGAACCGCATCCCGATGACGGCGTTCGCGCCCTTCTTCTTGGCGGCCTCGCCCAGCTTGCCGATGATCTCGGTCCGGTACTTGGTGAGGCTGGCCGGTCCGCCCGGGTCGGACTTGCCGCCCCGCAGCGCCTTGACGCCTTCCTTGAAGGGGTTGATCGAACGGACCACCGAGGTGACCACCTCACCCAGCACGATCCGGATTTCGTATCCCGGTAGATCGTTCGTCGTCACGATCAGCACGGAACCGATGCTATGAGTGATGGTGTGCCCTGCTCGCGGGCATTGGTGGGGCCTGCGCCATCCGTCAAACGGCACAGCGCGGCCACTTGGTACCTCAGCGGAGCCCGCGCCCGCTAACGGTCAGCGGACACCCGCTGGGCAGGCACTAGGCAACTGCCGGGAATAGAGGATCCACGGCCGCGGAGGGACGGCCCTCCTCGCCAACGAAACGGCAGTTCATCCGTTTCTTAGCTGGTTGGGGCTACTGGGCGGTTCTTGGGCACTCCTGCCAGGATTGCCGCCGTGTCCGACTACGACTACGCGTACCGCGGGCTCTCCCGCCTCCAGGCAGATGCAGGCAGGCTGACCATGCTGCTGGAGACATCCGGCGGGGTGACCCCCGAGGGCCCGGTGACGCATCCGCAGCTGTTCACCGGTTTCCTTACCGCCCCCGTCGCTGCCGCGACCGCGTTCCTCGTCGTCGCCGACGTGGCGGCGACGCGTTACTACCGGCCACAGCTCGCCGCCTCGCTGGACCCGGTGGTCACGGCCAACGGCGACCGGCTGCGAATCGAGTCCTTCTCCGGATGCTGTGGGGTCTACGCCCGCCTCGACATCCTCGACGACGGCCTAGACGGCGAGGTGATCCGGCACGGCACCACCAACGTCGACGTCAACTCGGATTTCCGCCGAGCGCTCAACCGGGTCGGTGCTGCCACGCCGCTGCACCTGCTCGTCGGGGCGGACGAGGTTGCCGTCACGACGCTCGACGGGCGGTACGTGGAAAAGCAGGTACCCCTGCCGTCGCGGTGGGTGCGCGGCTTCGCCGAGGCGCAGGTGCTGGCCACCGGGCTGAGCCTGCGGGCGGAGGTGACGCCGGCGGACGCGGAGGCGGTCCTGCGGGCAGCGCCACGCCCTACCACCCGGTCAGTCATCGGCACCACGCACTGGGTGAGCGCGACCGGCCGCGGCCTGCGCCCGGCCACCCGCACCGGACCGGGCACGATCGGCCTACCCGGCGTCGAGCGGCTTACCACGCTGTGGCCGGTCCTGCCGTACGCGGACGCCGTCCGGATCTACGCCCCAGCCGACGGAACCCTCGGGCCCGTCGCGTGGGAGGCACGGCTGCCGGGGATGCGGCTGACCTTGATGCTCTCGCCGGCGGCGGCACGGGGCTTCTCCGGCGAGGGCGGGGTGCTCGACGATCTGGCCACTTCGACGGCGACCGAGGACGCCGCCCTGGTGTCCGCACTGCTGGCCTGGGACCCGACGATCGATGTCGACCAGCTGGCCCGGATGGCGGACCTGCCGTCACACCGGGTCCGGGCAGCCCTGACCACCCTGGGCACGGCAGGTCAGGTCGGCTATGACCTCGCCGAGCAGTCGCACTTCCACCGCGACCTGCCGTACCGACCGCAGCAGGTCGAAAGGCTCAATCCGCGGCTGCGGGCAGCGCGCAAGCTGGTCGCCGCCGGTGCCGTCACGATCGCCGACGGGTTGGCGACCGTCGGTACGGGCAAGGAGATCCACACCGTACGGTTCGGTGCCGGTGCCGGTGCCGGTGCCGGTGCCAGTGGCGGGGCGAGCTGCACCTGCCTCTGGTGGGCGAAGTACCAGGGCGGACGGGGGCCGTGCAAGCACGTGCTCGCCGCCCGTATCACCACGAACTCGATGTGAGGCTACAGTGGACATAGTGGACCGGATCGTCGCTGGTGACGTGGCCGGGGTGGGCCGGGCGATGATAAAGCTCACCCCGGCGCAGCGCGCCGGACATGCCGAGACGCTCGCCGAGTTCCGGACGGCACTGCTGTGTCACAAGTGGGAGAAACTGCCTCAGCCGGAGCGGTTCGCGCGCCTCGCCGCCGAATTCGCCGCGCAACCCGACCCCAGCAGAGCCGGAAAATGGCTCACCCGGATGGAGAACCACTACTGCCAGAAGGCTGACATCAGTTGGGAGGACGACAAGAACAAGACCGCTGGGCCGCACAGGTGGGTGGTCGAGGTGGTCGACCACTGGACGGCCGAGCAGCAGACCGAGCTGGTCGCCGCGATCGACAGCGCAAGGAAACTCTTCCCGCTTGCCGACTACCTGATCCGGCGCACCGGCTGCCCCCCGCCGACATCCCACCCGTTCCTGCTCAACTGGCTCTCAGCCCGGTGGTACGGCGGGGACCCGGATCTGGTCCCCAACCCGCCCGGCGCGACGTTCGGTGAGCGGATGCGAAACGACCCACTCACTCCGGTCCTGCTGCCCATCGTCGAGACAAAACCATATTACTTTATGTCGGACTCGGCACAGGCCGAACTCATCGAAGCTGGCCTCATCAGCGGGGACTACGTCGTCGACCTCATCTTCCGCCGAGTCGACAACGGCGATCTCTGCTCGCCGCAGGGGGACAAGGCGCTGGTGCGGTTGATCGCTGATGATCCGCGGTGGCGTGCGCTGGCGGCGGCGTACTGGTCCGAAAGGCTGCAAGAGTGGCTGGAGCAGGTCCGGCAGACGAGCGAACGCAGCGTACTGCGCCGTCGTTTGGAGATGGTCGACGATATGCCACCCACCTTGGCGCAACATGCCGCAGTGGGCCGCGACTATCTCACCTTTCTGGACCTGTGGGTTCCGGTGGCCGAGTACGCCCGGGTCCGCCTCGCCGAGCTTGACGAGGCCGGCCTGATCGAGCCGGAGCTGGTCACCGAAACGACCCGACGACTCCTTCGCCGAGCGGACAAGAAGCTCATCCGGGCGCACCTGACGTGGCTCGACCGGACAGCGCGACGAGACCCGGCACGAGCCGGCCAGCTGGTGCGATCGGCAGCTCTGGCGTTCGGACATCCGGACATCGCTGTGCAGGAGCAGGCGCTCAAGATGGTCGCCCGGCATTTGGATGCTGCCTCGGCGGCGAAGCAGGTTGGTGCCGACGAACCCATCAGGGCTGTCCTGCAGGCGGCGGCGGACCGGCTGACACCCGCACTGTCGGCGCAGGCCGCTGACCTGTTCGGATCAGTGGTGCGGCGCGACGAGCCGTACGTCGAGACGCTGCCGCTGGTCCGCGCACCCGCCGCAGTGCCCGAACCGCTCGGCACGCCCGCCGAGGTCGCCGAACAGGTGGCGGCCGTGCTGGCCGGCAGTCAGGACATCGTGGTGTTCGAGCAGGCGCTCGACGGACTCGTCCGCCACTCGGCCCGTAACCGGGCCGGGCTCGCCGCGGCGCTGGTCCCCGTCGTGCGGCGGGTACCGGGACGGCCGAGTGACTGCACACCCGTACACCTGTGGGTCGTCGTCCAGACGGTGACCGGAGAGGTGCCAGACGACGACTGGCTCGTTGCGCGCTGCTGCTGTTGCCGCGGCGAGTTCTCGCCTCCAGGTCAGCTGCTCGCCGCACGTATTCGGGAGGCCGCCGGGGCGGTACGTGCCGGTGACCTTCCGTACCTGCTGGCGGTCCCGACCGATGCCACCGGAGCCCTCGACGCGGCGGTACTCGTGGAGCGCCTGACGGGGTATGCCGAGCGTGGCATCGCCGCGCGATCGGCCGATCTTGGTCAGGCCCTGCTGCGGGTCATTCCTACCACCGACGCCCGGGTGCTTGGTGCGGCCGACAGGCTGCCGGGCGACGCCGGTCGCCAGCTGTCCAGCTGGCTACGGGCCGGCGGCTACCCGCATCAGCCGTCGACACCGGACGACTGGGAGAAAATCAGTGCCTTCAACATCGTGCACAACTTGATCGACCTGCCCGGGGCCGTGACCGATCTACAACTACCGGCCGACGCCGAGCGGCTCTTCCGTACCGGCACGAGGTGGGATCGGCAGTGCCGCAACCAGTTGGCGGCCTGGGTGGCCACGTTACCGCACCACCGGGACAGGGTGGCGAACTGCTACTACGACTACAGCGCTCGTGAGCCCTACACGGAGCGGGACAGGCGAGCCTGGATGCGTCTGCTTCCGCAACTGGCCGAGTCGGGCGGCCCGGCCGATTTCGCCCTGCATCTCAGGCTTGCGCTGGCCATGGACGCCGACCGTCCTCGGGAACGCGCGGCGGCGATTGACGCGATCCTGGTCCTGGCTGCCCGCGGTGATCTCAACGGCGAACTGCTCGGCCGGCAGATCGTGAAGCTTGGTCCCGAGGGGTATTCGTTTGTGACTCTCAGCCGGGCAATCGAGACTCTGAGGGAGATGGCCGCTACCGGTGCGTACGCCACGGTGTGGTCGGTGTGTCGAGGCGCGCTCCCCGGCCTGCTCGAAGGCGAACCGGTGGCGCGGGGGGTAGGGAGGTTGCTGACCCTTGCGGTGGAGTGCGTGCTGCGGTGCGGGGCGAGCGGCGAGATTCCGCAGGTGACCACCGTGGCGGCGCGTCGTGGGTCGAGCGAGCTGGTCAAGAGCGCCCGAGCGCTGGTGGCGGCGCTTGCCGGCACCCGCCGGTAGCGATCGGATGCCGCACAGCCGGTAGGAGCAGGGCGGCGCGGACTCCGTGATCAGTCCACGGGGTCCGCGCCGCGCGCCAGAACCAGTCGGTCCCAGACCAGGTTCAGCTCGGGTCAGACGCCGGTCACCGACCGGATCCAGGACCGGTTGTACGCGACACTGCCGTAGTTCTGGATGTTGACGCCGTTGGCGGTCGACGCCACCCCGACCTGCTGGCCGTTGTAGAACTGCGGGCCGCCGGAGTCGCCGCGCCACGCGTTGCCGTTGATCCGGGTGCTGCGGATCGCCCGGCCGCCGTACGCGTCGGTGACGCTGGTGCTGGTCACCCGGACCGAGGCGGCCTTCAGCTGGGGCGACGCGCCGCAGCCGCTGTAGCAGGTCATGCCCCAGCCGTAGATGCTGTTGGTCGAGCCGACCGGCGGGTAGCTGCTGGACAGCGTCACGTAGCTGGTGCTGACCGGGCTGGAGAAGTAGAGCAGCGCCAGGTCGTAGCGGCCGTACGCGGAGCTGACCGTACGGGTGACGCCGCCGGAGGAGCGGTAGACGCTGCCGATCCGGACCGACATCGAGCCGCTGACACAGTGCCGCGCGGTGAGCACCCAGTTGGCGGCGATGATGGTGCCGGAACAGGTGAACGAGCCGTTGCTGAAGACCGCGGCGGCCCACGGGGCGGACGACACCGTCCCACCGCCGATGATCTCCTCCGGCGCGGCCGTCGCCGCGG
This sequence comes from Micromonospora sp. LOL_021, assembly GCF_048060215.1. Classification (NCBI taxonomy): domain Bacteria; kingdom Bacillati; phylum Actinomycetota; class Actinomycetes; order Micromonosporales; family Micromonosporaceae; genus Micromonospora; species Micromonospora sp. LOL_021. Next base: position 65,564 of record NZ_JBHMIN010000016.1, read on the forward strand.
TTGGCGTGGCCAGCAGGCCGATCAGGGTGGTGGCTACTGCTGCCGCAGCCAGGCGAACGCGCATGGGTGGGGCTCCTTCCGAGGGGGACAACCCGGGGTACGGGTCGGTGAGCCATGCCGCCGGACGGGTATCCGGCAGCGGAGGTTGTTACAGCGCCCGTCCGACGGTCGTCACCGGGCGTTTGACGAAAGACGTTAAGCGCTTCGACGGTCATCTACAAGAATCAAATCGAAGTCATACGATGCATTGATGTCCCGCAGTGGCGTCCCGCGCCCCTCGAGGTCCCTCGCTGCGTCCGGTGGCGGTCGCCAACGGGGTGCGGCAGGCCGTCCGTGGCTGCCCGGTCCGCCCGGTGACCCGGTCCGTCGGCGGTGGCGAATGTCGTCGTTATCGGTTCGTGGCTGATTTGTGGCCCGATCACCGATTCGGCTCTTCGACCGCCGGTGCGTCGTACCCGGTGCCACCAGGTAGGCTGAGGGGTGCGCGGCCCGTTCGAGGCCGGCACCCCCAACGCGTACACGGTCAGGAGTGCCACGTGGCTCGCGTCGTCGTCGACGTCATGCTCAAGCCGGAAATTCTCGATCCTCAGGGTCAGGCTGTCGCGAACGCGCTGCCGAGGCTCGGTGTCAGCGACGTCTCGGCGGTGCGCATCGGCCGGCGGATCGAGATCGAGTTCGCCGGCGAGCCCGACCTGGATCGGGCTCGTGAGATCGCGGACAAGCTGCTGGCCAACCCGGTCATCGAGGACTACCAGGTCCGGCTGGCTGAGCAGCCTGAGACAGCCGGTGATCCGTCATGAGTGCCCGGATCGGGGTGGTAACCTTCCCAGGCTCGCTCGACGATGGCGACGCCGCCCGCGCGGTGCGGCTCGCCGGTGGGGAGCCGGTCCGACTGTGGCACGGCGACGCCGACCTGCGCGGCGTCGAGGCGGTGGTGCTGCCCGGCGGCTTCTCGTACGGCGACTATCTGCGCTGCGGAGCCATCGCCCGGTTCGCCCCGGTCATGCAGTCGATCGTCGCCGCAGCCGGTGACGGCCTGCCGGTGCTCGGCATCTGCAACGGCTTCCAGATCCTCTGCGAGGCCCACCTGCTGCCCGGCGCGCTCACCCGCAACCAGCACCTGCACTTCCGCAACCGGGACCAGATGCTCCGCATCGAGACCGCCGGGACCGCGTTCACCAACGCTTTCTCTCCGAAACAGGAAGTCCTCGTCCCGCTCAAGAGCGGCGAAGGCTGCTACGTGGCCGACGAACAGACCCTCGACGAGTTGGAGTCGACCGGCCGGGTGGTGGCGCGCTACGTCGGCGGCAACCCCAACGGTTCGCTGCGGGACATCGCTGGCATCACCAACCCCGCCGGCAACGTCGTCGGGCTGATGCCCCACCCGGAACACGCCGTCGAGGACCTGACCGGCCCGTCCCGGGACGGACTGGGCTTCTTCACCTCCATCCTCAAGCACCTCGCGGGAGTGCCGGCATGACCACCCAGTCGGAGGCGGCGGCCGCCGCCGGCCCGGCAGAGACCGACCTCGGCGTACCGGTCGACCGGTACGCCGGTGGCCCGGACACCGTCGAACGCGCCACCGACACCCCTGGTGAGCTGCAGCCGTACACCGAGCTGGGGCTGCGCGACGACGAGTACGAGCGGATCCAGCAGATTCTCGGCCGCCGGCCGACCCAGTCGGAGCTCGCCATGTACTCGATCATGTGGAGCGAACACTGCTCCTACAAGTCGAGCAAGGTGCATCTGCGGCAGTTCAGCGAGAAGGCCCCGGCCAGCGACCTGATGCTCGCCGGCATCGGGGAGAACGCTGGCGTCATCCGGGTCTCCGACACCCTCGCCGTCACCTTCAAGGTCGAATCGCACAACCACCCCAGCTTCGTCGAGCCGTACCAGGGGGCGGCCACCGGCGTCGGCGGCATCGTCCGCGACATCCTCGCCATGGGCGCCCGCCCGGTCGCGGTGATGGACCCGCTGCGGTTCGGCGCCGCCGACCACCCCGACACGGCCCGGGTGCTGCCCGGTGTCGTCGCCGGGGTCGGCGGCTACGGCAACTGCCTGGGCCTGCCCAACATCGGTGGCGAGGTCGTGTTCGATCCCTGCTACCAGGGCAACCCGCTGGTCAACGCGCTCTGCCTTGGCGTACTGCCGGTGGACCGGCTGCAGAACAAGGCGGCAGCCGGGGCCGGCAACGTCGTGGTGCTGATGGGGGCCAAGACCGGTCGGGACGGCATCGGCGGGGTGTCGGTGCTGGCCAGCGCCACCTTCGACGACGCCAGCCAGCAGCGCCGCCCGTCGGTGCAGGTCGGCGACCCGTTCATGGAGAAGCTGCTGATCGAATCCTGCCTGGAGCTGTACGACGCCGGGCTGGTCGTCGGCATCCAGGACCTCGGCGGCGCCGGCCTGACCTGCGCGCTCACCGAGACCGCCGCTGCGGCCGGCACCGGCATGCGGGTCTGGCTGGAACGGGTTCCGCTGCGTGAGCCGTCGATGGAGCCGCACGAGATCCTGGCCAGCGAGTCGCAGGAACGGATGCTGCTGATCGTCGAGCCGGCGCAGCTCGACGCGGTGCTCGCCACCGCCGAGAAGTGGGGTGTGCTGGCCACCGCGATCGGTGAGGTCACCCCGGCCGAGCCGGACGGTCGGCCCGGCCGGCTGGTGATCAGCTGGCGTGACCACGTGGTGGTCGACGTACCGCCGGGGTCGCTGGCCGACGACGGCCCGGTCTACGCCCGACCGATGCGCGAGCCGGCGGACCTGATCCTGCTGCAGGCCGACCGGGCAGAGACGCTGCCCCGCCCCGGCACCCCGGACGAGCTGCGGGAAACCCTGCTGCGGATGATCGCCTCGCCGAACCTGTGCGACCGCAGTTGGGTGACCGAGCAGTACGACCGGTACGTGCTGGGCAACACGGTGCTGGCCCAGCCCGAGGACGCCGGGGTCATCCGGATCGACGAGCGGAGCGGCCTCGGTGTCGCCCTGTCGGTCGACGGCAACGGCCGGTACGCCCGGCTCGATCCGTACCAGGGGGCGAAGCTCGCGCTTGCCGAGTCATACCGCAACGTGGCGGTGACCGGTGCCCGCCCGGTGGCGGTCACCAACTGCCTGAACTTCGGCTCCCCCGAGGACCCGAGCGTGATGTGGCAGTTCGCCGAGGCGGTTCGCGGCCTTGCCGACGGCTGCGCCGAGCTCGGTATCCCGGTGACCGGCGGCAATGTCAGCTTCTACAACCAGACCGGTGCCGCCGCGATCCACCCCACCCCGGTCGTCGGTGTGCTCGGTGTGCTCGACGACGTGGCGCAGCGCGTTCCGATGGGCTTCGTCCCGCCGTCACACAGCGACGGTGACCTGATCATGCTGCTCGGCGAGACCGAGCTGGAACTCTCCGGATCGGAGTGGGCCTGGGTCACCCACCGGCACCTCGGTGGTACGCCGCCCAAGGTCGACCTGGACCGGGAGCGGGTGCTGGCCACCGTGATCGGTGCGGCGGCCCGGGTGGGGCACATCACCTCGGCCCACGACCTCTCCGACGGTGGGCTCGCCCAGGCACTGGTCGAGGCGTGTCTGCGCCGGTCGATCGGGGCGCGGATCGCGTTGCCGCCGGAGTTCACCGACGGCTCGATGCCGTTCGTGTTCCTGTTCAGCGAGTCGGCGGGGCGGGCCATGGTCGCGGTGCCGCGCGGGCACGAGAAGGCGTTCACCGCGCTCTGCGTGGAGCACGGACTGCCCTGGACCATGATCGGAGTGACCGATCCGGCGGCCCGGCTGCTGGAGGTCCGCGACCAGTTCAGCGTTGGTCTGGACGAACTGCGCAGTGCCCACACCGGCACCCTGCCTGCGCTGTTCAGCGCGGTGGGGCCGCGCAACGTGCCGGCGGACCCGCAGGATCCGGACGCCGTCGGGGTGCTGGCCAGCGACTCGGTCGCGGTCGATGCCCCGGCCGGTACGCCGGACGAGGCCACGGCGACAGTGGATGTTGACTCGGACAGCGAAGAGGCCGAGGCGGTGACCGAGCCGGCGGACGGGGAGTCGTCGGATTCGGCTGATGCGGTGACCGAGCCCGCCGCGGTGACCGAGCAGGAAACGGAAGCAGTCACCGACAGCGACGCGGTGGTGGAGGATACGGCAGACAGCGGCGATGTAGCGGCGGCCGAGAAAACGGTGGCCGGCGGCGACGCGGCTCAGCCGGTGGATCGCCCCGACCTGTCCGCCGGCAAGCCGAAGAACCAGAGCTGACCGGGCGGACGACAGGCTGACTGATCGATGAATGGGCCGGACCCGCACGGGTCCGGCCCATTCATTTTGTCGATGTCGCGTCGATTGGCCGTCAGTCGTCGAGCCAGTCGAGGGAACGTCGCTCACCTCGGTTGCCCGACTGCGGCGCGGAACCGTGCCGCGGCTGCTCGCCGGGCGGCTGCTCACCGCCGTACGGCTGCTGGTCGTAGGGCTGCTGTCCGTACGGCATCTGCTGGTCGTAGCCACCCCGTTGGTCCGGGACGCGGCGGTCGTCGTAACCGCCGCCCGCAGGTGGGTAGCCGCCACCCTGGTCGTAGCCGCCACCGGTCGGGGCACCGTACCCGCCCGGTTCCCGGCCGGACTCGTAGCCCGCCGACCCGTAGCCCTGGTCGGAGCCGTACCCGCTGCCCCGGTCGCCACCGTAGCCACCGCCCGGGTAGCCGCCGGCCTGGGGTTGGCTTTCTCCGTAGCTTCCGCCGTAGCCGGAACTTGCGCCGTAACCACCGCCGTCCGGCCCGTAGCCGGGGCTGCCGCCCCGGTAGCCGGGCTGCGGCGGCTCTGGACCACGCGGTGGCGGCGGCACGTCGCCACCGCGCCCCTGATCCGGGCCGGGGTAGCCGCCGGAGTCGTACGGCGGGCCGGACTGTCCGTAGCCGCCTGGCTGGTAACGCCCGGTCGGCTCGTCGTAGCGATCCGAGCCGTAGCCACCGGCTGGGGAGTCCGCTCCGTACCCGCCAGGGGAGTAGCCCGAGCCGCCGGAGTCGCCGTAGCCTCGGCCGCCGCGGTAGCCGCCGGCCTCGTCGGCCGGCTCGCCGTACTGACCGGGTACCGGCGGGGTGCCGTAGGTGCCGGGTGCCCCGGAGGACGGAGCGTTGCCGCCGTACGGACCGCCCGACGAGGGCGGGGTGCCGTAGGTGCCGGGTGCCCCGGAGGACGGAGCGTTGCCGCCGTACTGACTGCCGCCGTAGGCGCCGCCGGGGCGGCCCGCGCCGCCCGGTCCGCCGTAGCCGGAACCGGCCCCACTACCCGGCTGGTCGGCGCCGGGAACCGCGCCGTACACGCTGGTCGCACCGGCAGGGCCGGAGCCGTAGCCGGGCTGGGTCGGCGGTCCACCCCAGCCGGGGCGCTGGTCCGCGCCGTACCGTGGCTCGGGCCCGGCCGGCGGGTTCGGCCCGGGCGGCGGTGGAGCACCGTACGGGTCGGGGAACTCGTCCTTGATCGGTGGCATCTGGTGCAGCATCGTCGGCGCGTCCGACAGCGACGGGCGGGTGATCATCGTGGCGTCGGAGACCGGGCCGGGCGGCATCGGCGGCATCGCCACCCGGGTCGCGTCGTCGTCGGCACCGTGGTACGCGCCGCGGCTGCCCGGCCTGGCGGCCCGTCCGCCAGGTGGGTCGTCGTCGGCCGGCTCCGGGCCGTCGTCGACGTCGCCGTCCTTGCGCCGCACCAGCAGCAGCACGATGGCTCCGACCCCGAGCGCGACCAGCAGGCCGCCCATGATGATCAGTAGCCAGGAGCCCATCCCGCCGCCGCTGCTCTCGTTCGCCAGGTTCTGGGTGTCGACCGGCGGGGTGTCGGTGGCCGCGCCGCTCGGCGTCGCCTCGGCGGTCGCCGACGGGGTCGCCTCCGGGGTGGCCGACGGGGTCGGCTCCACGTTCGACTTCAAAGTGATCCGGTCGACGGTGATCGACTGCCCCGCGGCGGCGGTGACGACCTTCACATCGCTGTCGTCGTACTCGTCGGCGGTCGCCGCGATCCGGATGTCGCCGGGGACGATGGGGCGGTCGTTGCTAGAGGTGAACCGGTAGTTGCCGTTGCCGTTGGTGGTGGTGTCGTAGCTGTTGCTCTGCGAATCGCTCATCACGACCACGGCGCCTTCGATAGGTTCACCGGTGGAGACGTCGGTGACCTTGCCGGCGACCTCCTTGACCCGGGGCGCCTCCTGCGGCCCGCGGACCGAGACGTCGCGCTGGACCCGGCCGTTCTCCCCGTCGACCACGGCGACGATCTCCACCCGGCCGTTGCGGTTCTGGTTGGTCCCGACGTTGCCGGCGATCAGCTCGACTGTGTAGGTCTTGCTCGCGCCCCGGTCGATCGTGTCAGTGAAGTCGCACGAACCTTCGCACCGCAGCTCGTTGATGTTCGTGGCGACCCGGATGTTGAAGGAGGTCCCGCCCTCTACCTCTTCTTCGCCCGCCGGGTTGTTGTTGCGGACCTCGAATTCGAGGGTGGCCCGGCCACCGGAGCTGAGGTTGGCGTTGGAGAGGCTGCGGATGGTGACTGTGGGTGCCTCGGCGGCCGCTGGCGCGGCGGGCAGGCCGACTAGTGCGACGGCAGCCAGCGCTGCGACAACACCGGCCCGCGAAAGCCAGGCTCGTAGGTGTGTTGTCACGTCCACCGCCTTCCGGTTTGATCCTTCCCCCGCACCAGGATTCGGGCAGGGGTCACCCGTGACGAGTACACCGTCGGCAACTATGCCTTGCCGAGACGGATGTGCGCGACCCAGGGGCGGGAGCAACTGGTACCGGAGCTAGTCGTATCGTCCCGATGTGTCCTCTCCGTACAGTAAGTCCACTACGGTGGCCGCCGTGCGGGACGCCGTGGCGTCCGGTGCCGTTCCCACCCGTGTGCAGCTACGCGATGCGGTCCGCATGCTGTTGGCGGCGCTGGCCGAGCGAGCGCCGGGCCGATCGGTGGAGGTCCGTGTCCCACCTTACGGTGCAATTCAGTGTGTAGCCGGGCCGCGACACACCCGTGGCACGCCCGCGAACGTGGTGGAGATCGACCCGGTGACCTGGGTGCTGCTGGCGACCGGCGATCTGGACTGGGCCTCGGCCGTGGCGAACGGACAAATCTCCGCAAGTGGTCCGAGGTCCGATATATCCCCGTACCTACCGCTGTGAGGCGGGCTAGCGATCTGCCGGCCGGCTGCGGCGGTCACCCGGCCGGCTGCGGTGGTCACCCGGCGGGTGTGGGGCCAAACGGAGCACTCTGGGCCAACCGGAACCTCGCGTACACTGTTCGGCGACGGTAGTCCGGTGACACCCCGCGCTGAGGCGTGCAGGCCACGTGCAGGCCAGGCGTCAGTGCAGACCAGTACGAGGGAGCGGCAGGTGCCTCGAGGCGACGGCCGGTTGAGTCACGATCTTGATCCCCAACGACCCGGTCCGCAGGACGCCTGTGGCGTGTTCGGTGTGTGGGCACCGGGGGAAGAGGTCGCGAAGCTCAGCTACTTCGGTCTCTACGCCCTGCAGCACCGGGGCCAGGAGGCCGCCGGGATCGCGGTGAGTGACGGCTCCGGCGTGGTGGTCTACAAGGATCTCGGCCTGGTGGCCCAGGTCTTCGACGAGCCGACCCTGGCCAGCCTGCGTGGCCATCTCGCCATCGGGCACGCCCGCTACTCCACCACCGGCGGCTCTACCTGGGAGAATGCCCAGCCGACGATCAAGGCGACCAGCGCCGGCACGACGATCGCCCTGGCGCACAACGGCAACCTGGTCAACACTGCTGAGCTGGCCCGCGAGGTGGTCGACCGAGGGCTGTCCGGCGACGGCTCGACCTCGGACACCGCCCTGGTCACCAGCCTGCTGGCCAGCCGCCCGGACCTGTCGGTCGAAGCCGCGGCGCTGGAGGTGCTGCCGACCCTGCGGGGGGCGTTCAGCTTCGTCTTCATGGACGAGACCACGCTGTACGCGGCGCGCGACCCGCATGGCGTCCGGCCCCTGGTGCTCGGCCGGTTGGAGCGGGGCTGGGTGGTCGCCAGCGAGACCGCCGCGCTCGACATCGTCGGCGCCACCGTGGTTCGCGAGGTGGAGCCGGGCGAGCTGATCGCCATCGACGAGCACGGGCTGCGGTCGGCCCGGTTCGCCCCGCCGGAGCCCAAGGGCTGCCTGTTCGAGTACGTGTACATCGCCCGCCCGGACACCACCATCGCCGGGCGTAACGTGCATGCCGCCCGGGTGCAGATCGGCCGCCGACTGGCCCGGGAGCATCCGGTCGAGGCGGACCTGGTGATCCCGGTGCCGGAGTCGGGTACGCCGGCCGCGATCGGCTACGCCGAACAGTCCGGCATCACCTACGGCGCCGGCCTGATGAAGAACTCGTACGTCGGCCGAACGTTCATTCAGCCGTCCCAGACGCTGCGCCAGCTCGGCATCCGGTTGAAGCTCAACCCGCTGCGGGAGAACGTCCGTGGCAAGCGCCTGGTGGTGGTCGACGATTCGATCGTGCGGGGCAACACCCAGCGGGCGATTGTGCGGATGCTGCGCGAGGCGGGTGCCCTGGAGGTGCACGTGCGCATCTCGTCCCCGCCGGTGAGCTGGCCGTGCTTCTACGGCATCGACTTCGCCACCCGGGCTGAACTGCTGGCCAACGGGCTGGACACTGAGGGTATACGCCGGTCCATCGGTGCGGATACTCTCGGTTATGTCTCGCTTGCCGGCCTGATAGCGGCAACCGAGCAGCCGAAGACACGATTGTGTCGGGCATGTTTCGATGGGGAGTACCCGATCGAGTTGCCAGCTGGCAATCTGATCGGCAAGCACGTGCTCGAAGGTGTGGACCGCCGGGTAGCTGGCGGGGTCGGCCATCCGGGGGACATCACCGAGCAGGACTATCAGGCCGGCGGCGACCGGACCGGCCCGGGCGCTCAACGGTTCGCTGTCAGCACTGGCGGCCCCGAGGCCCTGCACCGCCCGTAGCACCGGCCGGACCGGCCTCGGTCGTCCGACCGGCAGCCCGAGTCGAGCGATCCTCGACAGCTACCCGACGCGGCCCCGCCGCGAGAAGCACAAAGGGGAGAACCGTGACGCACGTGACTGAGCGCGGCAGCGCGGACGTCGGCCCGACCGCCGACGACTCCGGCGCCCGGACGGTCAACCGCCAGCCGTGGACGGCCAGTGCCGGCCGGTCCGGCCGCAAACGCACGGTGACGTACGCGGACGCCGGCGTCTCCATCCACGCCGGTGAGTGCGCCGTCGAGCTGCTCAAGTCGAAGGTGCACAAGACCACCCGGCCCGAGGTGATGGGCGACATCGGTGGCTTCGCCGGGCTTTTCCGGCTCGACGTGCAGAAGTACCGGCACCCGATCCTGGCCTCGTCGACCGACGGGGTGGGCACCAAGCTGGTCATCGCCCAGCAGATGAACATCCACGACACGGTCGGCATCGACCTGGTCGCGATGGTGGTCGACGACCTGGTCGCCTGCGGGGCGGAGCCGCTGTTCCTGCTCGACTACATCGCCTGCGGCGAGGTCGTGCCGGACAAGGTCGCCGAGATCGGCGCCGGTATCTCCGACGGCTGTCGGTACGCCGGTTGCGCACTGCTCGGCGGCGAGACCGCCGAGCATCCCGGGGTGCTGCGGCCGGACGAGTACGACGTCTCCGCGACCGGCGTCGGCGTGGTCGAGGAGAGCGAGATCCTCGGCCGGGACCGCGTCGAGGTGGGCGACGTGGTGATCGCGATGCGGTCCTCGGGTCTGCACTCCAACGGCTACTCGCTGGTCCGCCACGTACTGCTCGGCGCCGGCCGGATGCGGCTGGACACGGTGGTCGAGGATTTCGGCCGGCAGCGGACCCTGGGCGAGGAACTGCTCACCCCGACCAAGATCTACGCCCGGGACTGCCTGAAGCTGATCGAGGAGTGCGAGGTCCGGGCCCTGGCCCACGTGACCGGCGGTGGCATCCCCGGAAACCTGGTACGGATCCTCCCCGAGCACGTCGACGCGCTGGTCAACCGCGCCACCTGGAAGCCGCAGCCGATCTTCGACCTGGTGCAGGCGAAGGGGCGGATCGAGGACAACGAAATGGAGTCGACGTTCAACATGGGCGTCGGCATGTTTGCCATCGTCTCCGCCCAGGACGCCGACCGGGCGCTCGCCTGCCTGACCGGCAGCGGCATCGAGGCATGGCAGGCCGGCGACATCATCGAGGGCTCCGGCACCGTACAGATGGTCGGCCACCACACCCGGGGCTGACAGCGGGCCGCTGCCGCGTCACCTTGGCGGGCCGTCGCCGCCGCGCTCCGGCGGGCGGTACCGCCGATTCACCTCGGCAGACCCCGACACCTAGCCTGAAACGACATCCGTCACAGGCAGGAGGATGGGGATGAGCAGGGCCGGAACCCGGCAGGACCCGGCCGGTGGGGGACGGCCGGCCCCCACCGGCATGCGCGGCGTGGCGACCGTCCCGAGCTACGTCGTCATGCAGCCCACCACGCTGTGCAACCTGGACTGCAGCTACTGCTACCTGCCGCTGCGGGCGGCCAACCGGCGGATGCCGGTCCCGGTGGCCGCCGCTGTCGCCCGACCGGTGAACACCTGGGCCGCGCAGCAGGGACGCCGGTTTTCCGTGGTCTGGCACGGTGGTGAGCCGTTGGCCGCCGGGCGGGACCACCTCGCGGCGCTGATCAGCCCGTTCAGCGCCGACGTGGAGCACCACGTGCAGACCAACGCGACCCTGATTGACGACCCCTGGTGCGAGTTCTTCCGGGAACACCGGATCCGGGTCAGCGTCAGCGTCGACGGCCCGCGGGCGCGGAACGACGGCCGGCACACCCGGGGCGGTCGGCCCGCGTACGACCAGATCCGTAGCGGTGTCGGAGCGCTACGCCGGCACGGGATCGAATTCTCGGCGCTCTGCGTGGTCAGCGACCCGAGTCCTGGCCTGGCCACCGAGCTGTACCGGTTCTTCCTCGACCTCGGCTGTGACGTGCTGGGCGTCAACATCGAGGAGACAGAGGGCGTCAACGTCCGGTCGAACCGCTGGCCGGACCGGGCCGTCGCGGGCTTCTGGGCGGAACTGGTCGGAGCCTGGCGGCAAGCGCCGCGGATCCATCTGCGCGAGGTGGAGTGGTCGCTGCGGTACGCGGCAGCCGTGCTCGACGGCACGGCCGACGAGGTGCTGCCCCGCCAGCTCGACCCGATCCCCACCGTCGGGTACGACGGGTCGGTGGTGCTGCTCTCGCCGGAGCTGGCCGGCTTCTCCGACCCTCGGTACGGGGACTTCACCAGCGGAAACGTGTTGACCAGCGGGCTGGCCGAGATTCTCGCCACGCCGGAACGGACACCCTGGGTCAGCGAGTTCGTGGCGGGCGTCGAGGCGTGCCGGACCACCTGCCCGTACTTCCGGTTCTGCGGAGGTGGTCACGCTGCCAACCGTTACTTCGAACACGGGCGTTTTGATGGTACGGAGACCAACCACTGCCGTAACAGCAAGATCCATCTACTGGAGGGAGTGTTGGCCCATGCCAGAGACCAGCCGGCAGCGGCCTGAACCGGTCGGTGCGGCCCCGGGAGCCACCGTCGCCGAGGCAGGTGGCGACGATCAGGTGGCGGACCGGGTGTACGCCGTCCGGGACAATCTGGCACTGCTGCTCGCCGAAGCGGAACAGGCCCGGCGGCATCGCGCCGAGGCGGCCGGTGCCGACGGCGCGGTCTGCGCCTGGAACCACTTCGAGAACATCCCGACCTTCTACAACTGGAACAACCGCCCCCGTTGACCGCTTCAACCGGTCTCGTCGACCGCCCTGATCGGCCCCCCCGTACGCGGACAGGGCGGACGCACCAGTCATCCGCCTGCCGACGGACATCCGGTGGTGCCTACCCCGTTCTGGGGTACGCACCACCGGATGGTGGCATTCCGACACACGTACGGCGACCAGTCGGGCCGGAGTCCTCGTCGACATGAATCAGCACGCGGACACTGACCGCGTGCTCTGATCAGTCGGACCCTCAGCGGGACGAAGAGGGTGTCCAGTTACCCCGGTCGTCGTCGGCTGGGTCGTCCTCGTCATCGTCGTCGAGGTACGGATCGTACTCGTCGTCGAAATCACGGTCCGACTTGCCGCTGCCGGCGAGCTCTCGCTGCAAGGCGGCGAGGTCGGTGTTCGGGGAGTGGTATTTCAGCTCCCTGGCCACCTTTGTCTGCTTGGCCTTAGCACGGCCGCGCCCCATGGCTCGACCCCCTCGCACAGAATTCGGGGCAGCCCGAAGGCGGGCCCCGATGACGTCAGGCATCTCTCGTGGCTCTTACGGTACATGGGCGGACCCAGGTTCGGCACCTCGGGTTGCATCGGGTCGCTCCCGCGCGTCATCGGCGGCCGACATCGTCACGGGCAGCAGCAGGATCCGTCACGGGCAGCTGGGAGGTAAGGAGCCCGATCCCCGCCGCTCGTGACCCGTACGGGTGATTCTCCACACGCCCGGTGATGACCACTCGGCCGGACCGGCGGGTCAGCGCCCAGAACGGCGGCGCTCGGGTGGTGGCGGCTACCGGAGATGGATCGCGCGCAGCCGACCGACCTCGGCCATCCGGCGTTCGGCGAGCCGGTCGGCCGCCACCGCCGGCGGTACGCCCTCCCGGTCGGCGCTGCGCAGGATCTCCCGGGTGGTCTGGTAGATCCGGGTCGCCCGGGCCTTGGCCCGGTCGAGGTCGAACCCGTACCGGCCGTTGGCCGACGGTGTGGCGGCCCCGGTCACCTCGTCGGCCACCTGGATCACCCCGCCGGCGTTGACCACGTAGTCCGGGGCGTAGAGGATGCCCCGCTCGGCGAGCAGCTTCTCGACGCCGGGGTGGGCCAACTGGTTGTTGGCGGCTCCGGCGACGATCTCGGCCCGCAGCGCCGGCACGGTTTCGTCGTCGAGCGCCCCACCGAGCGCGCAGGGGGCGTAGACGTCGATCTCCTGGCGGATCAGCACGTCGGTGTCGTCCACCAGGTCGACCTGCGGGTAGGTGCTCCGGGCCCAGTCCACCGCCCGTTCGCTGACGTCGGTGGCCACCACCGCGGCTCCGTCGTCGAGCAGATGACCGGTCAGGTAGCGGCCCACCTTGCCGAGCCCGGCGATACCGATTCGCCGGCCGGCGAGGCTGGCCGAACCCCAGCGGTGCTCGGCGGCGGCGCGCATACCCTGGAAGACCCCCCAGGCGGTGAGTTCGGAGGAGTCACCGGCTCCGCCCTGCTCCCGGCTGCGCCCGGTGGCGAACCGGGTCTCCCGGGCCACGACGTCCATGTCCGGGACGTAGGTGCCGACGTCACAGGCGGTGTAGTAGCGCCCGCCGAGCGATTCGACGAACCGGCCGTACGCGCGCAGCAGCGGCTCGGTCTTGAGCTGCTCCGGGTCGCCCCAGATGACTGCTTTGCCGCCCCCGAGGTCCAGTCCGGCCATCGCGTTCTTGTAGGCCATCCCCCGGGACAGCTCCAGCACGTCGTGCAGGGCGTCGGCCTCGGAGGCGTACGGGTAGAACCGGGTGCCGCCGAGCGCCGGCCCGAGCGCGGTCGAGTAGATGGCGATGATCGCTCGCAGCCCGGTCGGCTGGTCCTGGCAGAAGACGACCTGTTCGTGCCCGGTGGCGGTGCCGGGTCCGGCGGTGGTGGTGAAGACGCCCATGTCTGCTCCTGAGACGGTGTCGGCACCCTCGTGAGGTGCGTCCGGTGCGCCGGGCCGGTGGGCCCTGCTGGCTCCGAGCCTAGTATCGGCCGCAGCGCGACGGACCCGCCCGCTGCGGGTGTTTGACCCCGGCGGGGGCGGTGTCGTGCGGTTTCGTGGGAGGATCGCGCCGTGCCGTCCCTCTTCGCTTCCTTCGCCTCATACCTGCGGGTGTACGAGCCGCTGGCCGCGTTCGACCGTGAGCGACAGGTCTACTGGCGCCGATACGTGCGGGAAGGCCGCGCGGTCGGCCCGCTGGAAGGTCCGGGCCGGCAGCGGACGGCGGTGATCGAGGCGCTCGGCGCGGGCTGGACCCGGCTGCCCGACCTGCCGGACGAGGCGTACGTGCTGGAGTCGGACGACACGCTGCTGGTCTGCCCGTGGAACCTGCGGGTACGGGTGGCGGAGGCGGCGTTGAGCGCGCGCGACGGTGTTCCGTCGGTGCTGGCCGACGCGTTCGTCCCGCCGGTGCTGGCCGGTCAGGCCAGGGCGGTGATCGACGACTGGCGCAGCGGTGCCCGGGTACTGGAGCACGGGGTGCCGCGGGTGCACGAGCAGGCCGCTACCTGGGGGGTGCCGCTGCGGTGGTTCGTCTTCGTGGACCTGGCCGAGCGTGACCTGATCGTCACCGGGGCGCGCCGGGCGCTGCGCTATCGGACCGAGATCTCCAAGGCCCGTCGCCGGGCGTCGCGCGGACTGTCGGTGTTGCGCAAGTCGGTGGGGGATGCGCCGATCACCGAGGCGGTGGAGGAGAGCGCCCGATGGCTCGAGGAGTTCCATCCACGCTCGGTGGTGGAGCTTGACTACGGTGGGTTGGTGCGGCTGCTGCCGGACGAGACGCTGGAGGCCGACGATTCGCCGGGTCTGGTGAGCGCCGGGCTGGCCGCGCTCGGCCGGGGCGACGCCGAGGCGGCCGGCGAGGCGTACGAGAAGCTGGTTGCCCGGTGGCGTGCCGTTCAGCTACTGGAGCGCTGCAACTAGTAGTCGTCGAAAAGGACGAATCATTCTCAATCACCGGGTATTAGGCGCAGATTCTGCCGCGAATCCTGAATAAGATTCGTAATCACCCGTTCACGACCGGTGATCAAGAGTCCGATTATGGTATGTTCTGTCACAAAAAAGGGATAAAAATCGGTCATTGCTCATCCGTCCATCCAAGGACGTTCGGCCGTTCGGCCCATGTCGGACATCGGGGACTAGCCGGACCATGGGAGACGCGTCGGCCGGCGGGACCCCGGCCGATGTCTATAGCACTGTGGAGGAGTGACTGATGGCATCGCGTACGCACGAACCAGAGCCGTTGCTCACGCCGGCCGAGGTGGCGTCGATGTTCCGAGTCGACCCGAAAACCGTCACTCGGTGGGCGAAGGCCGGCAAGCTCAGCGCCATACGGACGTTGGGCGGCCACCGCCGATACCGGGAGTCGGAAGTACGTGCCCTGCTGCAGGGGCAGATTCCCCAGCAGCGGCAGGGTGATTGACTGGCCTCTCCAAGTGGCTGACATCGGCTACGCCAAGGGGCGGTGATCTCGGCTCGTCCGGGGTCACCGCCCCTTGTTTCATGGACGTCGACGTTCACTGCGTCGACGGCGGCCCGGCGGAGATCCGCCGGGCCGCCGTCGTCACGATGCGTACCGTACTCAGCTCGTCGGCGGGTGCCCGCCGTCGCCGTCGACCACCTCGTCCGGGGTGCCGTCCTCGTCCAGATCGACCATGGTGATGTCCACCTTGCCGTCCCCGTCGGTGTCGAACTGGTACATGTCGGCCTTGCCGTCGCCGTCGGTGTCGACCACCCAGACGTCGGTCTGCCCGTCGTTGTTGGTGTCGGCCTTGAGTAGATCGACGCGATCGTCACCGCGCGTCTCCACCGACTCCTGTGCCTCGGTCATCCCAGGTCCCTCCATCGCTCAGTCACAACAGCTGCGGATGTCGACAGTAGGGTGCCATCCGGCCGGCCGCGACCCGGGCGCGACCCGGCCTCACCTTGCCGCGTACGGGTTGACCGTCGGATGCAGGTAGGTAACCGTCTCCGGCACGCCGTCCTGGTCGGCGTCGCGCAGCGTCTGGTCCGCCCGGCCGTCGAAGTCGGTGTCCTCGACCCAGGTGTCCGTCCGGCCGTCGTGATCGGTGTCGGCCGCCACCCGGTCGATCAGGCCGTCACCGTCGGTGTCGGTGGCGACGACGTCGATCCAGCCGTCGCCGTTGGTGTCCGCGCTGACCTCGTCGACCCGCCCGTCGCCGTCGAAGTCGCGCAGCATGCTCTCCAGCCGACCGTCCCCGTCGCCATCGACGTACGCGGCCTCCGCCAGACCGTCGCCGTCGCTGTCGTGCAGGACCACGTCGGCGAGGCCGTCCCCGTCCCGGTCGACCAGCACGTCGGTGGAGCCGTCAAGGTTGTGCTGGACGATCGTGTAGGACCCGCCGTCGTCGTACGGCTCGGCGCCGTAAGGGCCGTCGCCGTACGGCTGGTAGCCGGCATCGTCGTGGCCCGGGTCGCCGATCGGGCCCAATCCCTGTTCCGCTTCGGCCGCCTCGTCACCGAGGGCCGGATCGACCCACTCACTCATCCCTGCCGCCTCTTCCGCAGATCGTCCTAGCTGCTGACAAGGGAAACCGTACGCAGCGGCGACCTGCCTGTGATCCCGAGAAAGTGCCAGCTGGGCGGACCGGCCGGGGGGGCAGGCGACCGCCGGCGTGGTCTACCGGGCGATCGGCAGCCCGGCCGCGGCCAGCGACTTGATGACCTCGGCCGACTCGGCGAACCCGATGATCAGGACCGCGTCCGCGCCGAACGCCTTGATTTCCTGGGCTTCACTGTCGAAGTTCACCGGCGGCGCGTCCGCACCGGCCGGCGGCTCGTAGCTGAGCAGCTTGATCCGGTCCGGTCCGACCCCGGCCCGGTCCAGCTCCGCCCGGACGTTCTCCTGCAGGCCCTCGCCGTACGAGTCCTTGCGGGCCACCAACACGATCCGCTGCGACCCGTCCCGCAGAATCACGTCGGCGAGCGCCCGTCCCTGCAGCAGGTCCGACGGCGCGGTACGGAAGTACAGCCCCCGGTCGTCGACGTCGCTGAGCCCGGCGTCGGTGTTGCTGGGCGAGAACAGGATCAGCCCGGCGGCCGCCACGTCCGGCAGCACCTCGCGGGAGATCCCGGACGCGCCGGCTCCGATGATGACGTGCACCCCTTCGTCGACGTGCCGGGCCACCGTCCGGCGGGCCACGTCCGGGTTGGTGCCGTCGTCGCCGTCGAACCACTCGACCGGCTCGCCGAGCACCCCACCGGCCTCGTTGATCTCGCGGACCGCGAGCGCCGCGCCGGCCGCCAACGGCGGGTACGCCAACGCCAGGTCGCCGGTGCGCGGCAGCAGGCCGCCCAGCTTCAGCGGTGCCTCGGCGCGGGTGGCGAAGGTCTCCGGCTCGGCCGGTGGCGGTGCCGCCGTGGTGGTCGTCGACTCGTCCCCGGCACCGACGAACTCGGTCTTGCCGTCGTTGATCTGGCCGTCGCCGTCGAAGTGCAGGGTGGCGTAGCTGGCGGTGGACGGCTCCCCGACGTCGGTGAAGCCACCCCGTTTCAGGGAGACCCCCCGGTAGGCGATGTCCGTCCCGTCCCGGGCCAGCTCCAGGCAGAGTGCGACGACGTCGCACTGCTCGCCGCCGGTGGTCACCCCGTTGATCTGGGCGGCGATGTCGGTCGGGTCGGTACTGCCGGCCAACTGGGTGGCGAGCGCGCTGATCACCACCGCGTCGTACGCCTCCCCGGCGTACAGGAAGTCGTTGAGCTGCCGGTCGACCGTGCGCAGCCGGCTGATGAAGTCGTCCGACAGCGGGGTGAGCGGGCTGGTGCCCTTCATCCCGGTCAGCAGCGTGGTCTGCCCCTCGAACTCCGCTCCGAACGAGTTGCTCATGTTGCCGTCGGTGCCGTACAGCCGCACCGGGTTGACCTGGGACTCCTCGGTGGCCGCCGGTTCGGCGCAGCCCGCCGCGCCGACCAGCATGATTGCGCAGAACGCCAGGGCGGCGGTGCGGGAGCCGCGTGACACGAGCATGGGGACGTCCTCCATCGGCCGAAGGTCCGCAGGGCACCTTAGCGCCTCCTCGGCTGGAACGCGATGTCAGCCGGCCTGCCGGCGCCTTGACCTCGCCGCCTACCCTTCGGCTCATGACCGACCGACGCGATGGGTCCGACGAGGCGTTCACCGACGCTGCGGAGATCCTGCGCTCCGCCCTGGCCGGTGACAGCGACGGCGTAGCGGATGTCTTCGACGCGGTGGTGGACCGCAGCGGTGTCACCGGGGCGTACGACGTCGCGTGGTGCCTGGCCGCGACGATGGTCGGCGACGACGTACCGGCCGGCGGCTGGGCCCTCGACTTTCCCGGCATCGACGAGGCGGGCTACGACGCGCGGTGGGTGGCCAGGTTCATCAGCGCGTACGCCAACTCGGACGACTCGACCGGGGAGGCGCTGTTCGGTGCCGCGCTGGCCGACGGGCAGCTGCCGGAGTGCCTGCTCACGCTGGCCGGGTCGGCGGTCGCCACGCTGCGTCGCCGCCGGGCCGCCTAGTGAGAGCCCGCCGAGCCGTCGGTCACCTGCTCCAGTCGTGCTTGGCCGCCCGGACCAGCTTGTCCTTCAACTCCCGGGTGTGCCGTCGGGAGACCGGCAGCTCGGTGCCGTCGATCACCACCACGTACCCGGAGCTGGCCAGCCGCAGCTCGGTGATCAGCCGGAGCTGGACCAGGAACGACCGGTGGATGCGGACGAAGCCGGCGTCGGCCCAGCGCTCGCCGAGGGTGGCCAGCGGCACCCGGACCAGGTGCGAGCCGTCGGCCGTGTGCAGCCGGGCGTAATCACCCTGCGCCTCCACCCAGCGCACCGCCGACCGGGGCAGCATCCGGGTGGTCCCGGCCAGCTCCACCGGGATCGCCGGGTCCTCCTCGTTGCGAGCGATGGCCGCCGGATGGGTCGGCACCACCCGGGCGGTCAGCACCCGGCGGACCGACTCGGCCAGCCGCTCCGCGCGTACCGGCTTGCGGACGTAGTCGGTGACACCGAGGTCGAAGGCGTCGACCGCAGCGTCGTCGTACGCGGTGACGAAGACGATCGCCGGTGGCCGAGCGAACCGGCGCAGCACCCGGGCCAGCTCCATGCCGTCCAGCCCGGGCATCCGGATGTCGAGGAAGACGGCGTCGACGTCGGTGTCGCGCAGCACCCGCAGCGCCTCGGTGGCGTCGGCGGCGGTGTGCAGCCGGGCCACCCGGGGGTCGGCCCGCAGCAGGTAGGCCAGTTCGTCGAGGGCGGGCGGTTCGTCGTCCACCGCGAGCACCCGGAGGAACGGGGTCACGACAGTACCTCCCACCGGCCGGTCGCCCCCGCCCCCGGCCGTACGTCGGGGTGGAACTTCGGCACCCGCATGCTCACCTTCGTCCCCGCTCCCACCGCCGTCTCCACCACCAGCCCGAACTCGTCGCCGAAGACCGAGCGCAGCCGTTCGTCGACGTTTGACAGGCCGACGTGCTGACCGGCGTCGTCGACCGGGTCGGCACCGCGACGTACCGGGTCGGCGCCGGCGCCGGCGGTCAGCACCGCCGGGTCCATCCCCACCCCGTCGTCCTCGACGGTGATATGGCACTCGGTCCCGGCGTCCCGCGCCTCGATGCTGACCGTGCCGAGCCCTGGCTTGCGCGACAGTCCGTGCCGTACCGCATTTTCCACCAGTGGCTGCAGGCAGAGGAAGGGCAGATGGACCGGCAGCACCTCCGGGGCGATCTGTAGCCGGACCTGGAGCCGTTCGCCGAACCGGGCCCGTTCGATGGTCAGGTACCGGTCGATCGACCGCAGCTCCTCGGCGAGCGTGGTGAACTCGCCGTGCGCCCGGAACGAATAGCGGGTGAACTCGGCGAACTCCAGGATCAGATCCCGGGCCCGTTCCGGGTCGGTCCGGACGAACGACGCGATCGCGGTCAGCGCGTTGTAAATGAAGTGCGGGCTGATCTGCGCCCGCAACGCCCGTACCTCGGCTCTGGCCAGCCGTTCCCGTGACGAGTCCAGCTCGGCCAGCGCCAGTTGGCTGCCGGCCCACCGGGCGGTCTCCAGGGTGGCCTGTACCAGCCCTGGTGCCGGATCGTCGTCGACCACCGCGACCAGCGCGACGGTGGCGTCGCCGTCCGGCCCGGTGAGCGGGGCGACGACGGCCCCGCGCACCAGACAGTCTGGCCGGTCGCAGGGCAGGTCCCGGGCGGTCAGCACGAGGGAGCGGCCGGCGTCGAACGCCCGCCGGGCGGCGGCGGTGAACTGTTCGGCATGGTGCTGGCCGCGGCCATCGAACGCGAGCACCGCCTCGCTGCCGGTCAGCGCCGCGCCCGGGGCGCCGACCAGCGCCCGCAGGTGCCGGACGGCCTTGGCCGCGTCGGTCGCCCCCAGCCCGTTGCGCAGCGGTTCGGCGGCCAGGCCCGCGGTGTGCAGGACCTGGTACGTCGCCCGCTGCGTCGCGGTGGCGATCCCGCGCCGGGCGCGCAGCCGGACGACCGCGTACACCGCGGCGGCCAGCGCGGTCACCAGAGCCAGGACCGCCAGTGGTGCGGATAGGTTTGCCGCCACGGACAGATCTTGTCCGCTACCGGCGGTGCTGCCAAGCGGAAGGCGACGATCGGTCGGTCAGCGGTCGGCTGCCCGCTTTCGACGGACTTCCGGTGATCAGTAGGCACCCTTGCGGGCCAGCACCACGCCGATGGTGCGCCACAGGATGCTCAGGTCGTAGGTCAGCGACCAGTTGTCGACGTAGTAGAGGTCCAGCCGGACCGCTTCGTCCCAGGACAGGTCGGACCGGCCGGAGACCTGCCACAGCCCGGTCATCCCGGGCCGGACCAGCAGCCGCCGCCGGACGTCGCCGAGGAAGTCACCGTCGTCGGCGGGCAACGGCCGCGGCCCGACCAGCGACATCTCGCCCTTGAGTACGTTGATCAGCTGGGGCAGTTCGTCGATCGAGCTGGCCCGCAGGAACCGACCGATCGGGAAGACCCGCGGATCGTTGCGGATCTTGAACAGCATGCCGTCGGTCTCGTTCTGGTCGACCAGCGACGCGAGCCGCTCCTCGGCGTCGACGTACATGGTCCGGAACTTCCAGACCCGGAACACCCGGCCCTCATGGCCGACCCGGGGCTGCCGGAAGAAGACCGGGCCCCGGTCGGAGAACCGGATCGCGATCGCCACCGCCAGGAACAGTGGTGCCAGCATGATCAGACCCAGCCCGGCGGCCAACCGGTCCAGCAGGTTCTTGGCCAGCCAGCCCAGGCCGGAGAGGGTGGGCTCCTCGACATGCAGCAGCGGCAGACCTTCGATCGGCCGGATGTGCACCCGGGGACCGGCGATGTCGGTCAGCTGTGGTGCGACCACCAGGTCGATCCCGCTGCCCTCCAGCTGCCAGGCCAGCCGACGCAGCTCGCCCGGCTCGGAGCTGGCCGAGCCGCAGACCGCGATGGTGTCCGCGCCGACCTCCCGGACCAGGGCGAGGACGTTGCGGCCGGCGTACACCGGTACCGGGGTCTCGAGGCCCCGGGCCGCCGCGTAGCCGTCGGTGAGGTGGATCGCGACCGGCATCAGCCCGGCGGCGGGACTGCGGGTCACCGCCGTGAAGACCTCCAGGGTTTCCGGCAGGGTGCCGACCAGCACCATCCGATGCGTGGCCTGCCCGATCCGCCGACGCAGCACGTGCAGGGCGTACCGGGCGAGAAAGCGGAACATCAGGATGAACGCCAGCGCGCCGAGCAGCGCGGTGGCCACCGAGAGCCGGGACAGGTCGGTCTTGGTGGCGAAGGCGAGGAAGGAGACGCTGGCGGCGACCGTCACCCCACCGCGCAGTACCCGCTTGAACTCGTCGGTGCCGAGGCCGAGGTAACGCCGGTCGTAGGCGCCGGTGCCCCAGAGCACCACCACCCAGCCGAGCGGCAGCAGCAGGTAGGTGACGGTGTGGAACCAGGTGGCGTCCACATCGGCGTCGGAGAACCCGGAGGTGGCCTTCTCGAACAACGAGATCGACAGGTAGCTGGCCAGCACCGCCGCCGCGAAGTCCAGCGCGAGCAGGATCGCCGTGTACGGACGGTGCCAGCGCGACGCGCGACGCCGTGCCCGGGCCCAGGCGGACCGGGGTACGCCGTTGGTCGGTGTCGGCGTCGGCGGTTGGATCTCGAAGCTGTCGACGTGGCGCACCCTGTTGCTCCGGCTGGTGTTGGTTACCGGGCGCTGGAGGCTTGTCGTCACCTCACCCACGTCCTCCCGCGTGACACGTGCCGCCCACTCTCCGTGAAGGCTTGGCTCGCCCACCAGCTCAGTCTCTCACGGTGCCCGTACACGGACGGTAACCCGAAAGACTTTACGCCCCCCGGCCGAACGGTGGGGACCGGCGGTTCCGGCGGTGTTGAAGCATTGGGACCGGGCCACTATACCGATGGATCGTCTCTGAGGAAGTCTCCGTTGTGGTGCAGATCGCCGTGGCGCGGGACGTACGGGCTTCTGCGCCCTATTTGGTCACCTAACGCACAAGACGGGACAACCGTCGGTCAGCGAGTGGGCGGCCGCCGGTCTGGCAGGTGGGGCAGTACTGCAGGCTCGAATCTGCAAAAGAGACTTCTCGCACCAGATCGCCACAAACAGGGCAGGGCAGGCCGGTTCGACCGTGCACCCGCATCCCCGAGCGCTTCTCACCCTTCAACTCAGCCGCCCGCTGACCCACCGACCGGTCCACCGCGTCGGCCAGCACCCGCCGTACCGCCTCGTACAACCCCGCCAGCTGATCGTCGGTGAGCCGGTTGGTCAACGCGAACGGCGACAACCGCGCGGTGTGCAGGATCTCGTCCGAGTACGCGTTACCGATGCCGGCCAGCACCTCCTGCTCGGTCAGCACCCCCTTGACCTGACCCCGCCGAGCGCGCAGCCGCTGCACGAAGGCTTCCAGGTCCACCGCGAGCGCGTCCGGACCCAGCCGGGCCACCCCGGGCACCTGCGCCGGATCGGTCACCAGGTACGCGGCCAGCTTCTTCTGCGTACCGGCCTCGGTCAGGTCGAAGCCCGAGCCGTCGTCGAGGCGGACCCGTACGGCGATCGGCCCCTTGCCCGGCTTCAACGGCGCGGCGGAGGGAAACGACTCCCGGTAGTGCAGCCAGCCGGCCCGCGCCAGATGCACCAGCAGATGAAGGGTGCCGTCCAGCTCGACATCGAGGAACTTGCCGTGCCGGCCGGCACCGGTCACCGTCCCGCCGGCGACCGCCGACGGCGGCGGATCGTACGTCTTGAGCGCGTTGATCGCCGACACCTCGACACGCTCGACCCGGCGGCCGACCGCGCGCTGGCGCAGGTAGGCCGCGAGCGCCTGTACCTCCGGCAACTCGGGCACATCTGGAGACGGTAGCGTCTGACGGCGTCGAGCAGGAGGGGTTGACCGGGTGAGAGTCGTCGTGGCGCACAACCGATACCGGCAGGCCCAGCCGTCCGGCGAGAACGTCATCGTCGACAGCGAGATCGACCAGTTGGCCGCCGCCGGTGTCGAGGTGATCCCGTTCCTGCGCAGTTCCGACGACATCCCGGCGCTGCCGGCCACCGGCAAGGCGCTGCTGCCGATCTCGCCCAGCTACGCCCCGGCCGCCCAACGCGACCTGGACCGGTTGCTCACCGAGCACCGGCCTGACGTGCTGCACCTGCACAATCCGTACCCGCTCATCTCGCCCTGGGTGATCCGCACCGCGCACCGGCACCGGGTGCCGGTGGTGCACACCGTGCACAACTACCGGCAGGTCTGCTCTGCCGGGCTGTACTTCCGCGACGGCCGAATCTGCACCGACTGCCGGGGCCGGGCGATCGGCCTGCCCGCAGTGGTGCACCGCTGCTACCGCGGCTCCCGCGCGCAGAGCGCGGTGATGGCCGCGACCCTGGCCCTGCACCGGCCCACTTGGCGCTCGGTCGACCGGTTCATCGCGCTCACCTCGGCGGTCGCCGGGCACCTGCGGGACTACGGCGTCCCCGACGAGCGGATCGTGGTCAAGCCGAACGCGATCGCCGATCCCGGCCCGCCCGCTCCGCTCGGCGACGGTTTCCTGTTCCTGGGTCGGCTCACTCCCGAGAAGGGCATCGGTCTGCTGCTCGACGCCTGGCAGCGGCACCCGGACAGATCGCTCGGCGCGCTGCGTATCGGTGGCGACGGGGAGCTGCGGCCGCTGGTCGAGACCGCCGCCGCCGGACGCTCCGACATCGACTTCCTCGGCCCGCTGGACAGATCAGGGGTACGCGACGCGCTGCGCGCCAGCGCCGTGGTGCTGGCCGTCTCCACCTGGCACGACGTTCTGCCGACCGTGGTGATCGAGGCGTTGGCCAGCGGCCGGCCGGTGCTCGGCACCGCCCTCGGCGGCATCCCGTACCTGGTCGGCGCCGACACCGCTGGCCATGCTGGCACCGGCACTGCTGCCGGCTGGGTGGTACCGCCGGAGGCCGCCGCACTCGCCGCCGCCCTGCCGGTCGCCCGCGACGGCGCCGCCGCACTGGCCGGCGTCGCCCGTACCCGCTACGAGACCACCTTCCACCCCGACGTGGTGATGAAGCAGCACCTGGCCGTCTACGACGCGGTCGCCACCAAGATCAGTTGACCGCCACCAAGATCAGTTGACGAAAAACCGGCCGACACGCCGGTGCCATCCCGAATTTCCATCATGTGATCTTCCGGCCCGCGAGGGTCGGTCAGCGGAGGGCGGAGCGGGCCGAGAAGGTGATGCTGGCCAGCAGGAAGCCGCCGTTGACTACGGTGAACGCGGCGATCAGCCAGACCGTCAGCACCGGGGCGGCGGTCAGCACCAGCCCGGCGACGGTGACCACCGCTCCGTAGTCGCGGATCAGCTTCACCAGCCGTACCGGCAGCGAGGTCGAGGTGACCATGCTGGCCGCGTTCGGGCCGGCCTGCATCACCGAGGTCACCAGGTTCACCATCCAGGTGCCGGCGAACGCCGCGAGCAGCCACACCGGGGTCTCCGGCAGCTGCGCCACCGCCACCGCGGACAGCGCCGTGACCAACGCGATCTGCGCGGCCACGTCGCAGAGCACGTCGACCCGGGCACCGGCCGGGCTGGTCTGCCCGGTCACCCGGGCCAACTGCCCGTCGGCGCAGTCCAGCGCGTACGCGATCTGCCAGCCGACCAGCGCGACCAGCCCGATCAGCCAGGCCGGGACGGAGCCGTCGGCCACCGCGTCGGCGGTCGCGATCACTACCACCGACGCGGCCAGCCCGAGCAGCAGGTTCGCCACGGTCAGCACGGTCGGAGCCAACCGCAGCCGGGCGGCGGCGTACGCGAACACCGCCCCCAGCCGCTGGCTGACCGCCTCGCTGAACAGCCCACCCCCCCTGTTCGCCTGAAAGAAGTCTTTCAGGAACGGAAAGGCCACCGTTTGTTCACCTTGAGGGCATGCTGAGGGCACCGAGGTATTCTGCCAGCCGCTCCTGGACGGCATCCGCACCGAGGTGCAGGTGCTCCAGGATGGTGTACCGGTCCGGCCGGGTGTGCGGGGCGTGCAGTACGGCGGAGACGAAGTCGTCGTCGGTCAGCCCCAGGTCAGCCGGGCGCACCGGCAGGCCGTGCCGGCGCAGCGCCGCCGCCAACTGCCCGAACCGCAGCTGGTCCCCGCGCAGGAAGGTGCAGAACAGCGCACCCAGCCCGACCTGCTCGCCGTGCGAACCGGCACCGGGGTGCAGCAGGTCGAGGGCGTGCGAGATCTCGTGGCAGCCGCCGCTGGCCGGCCGGCTCGACCCGCACACCGCCATCGCGATCCCGCCCAGGATCAACGCCTCCGCGAGGGTGGTCATGAACGCGTCGTCGCCGAGCCCTCCCGGATGGCTGATCAGCGCCTCCGCCCCGGTGCGGGCCAGCGTCACGGCGAGACCGTCGATCGGCTCGTCGCGGACCGCGTGCGCCAGCTCCCAGTCGGCGACCGCGTTGAGGTTGCTCAACGCGTCGCCGACACCGGCCCGGGTCTGCCGGTCCGGGCCGTCGGAGACGAAGTCCAGGTCGACCACGATCGCCAGTGGGATGTGCACACCGTACGACCCGCGCCCGCCGTCGTGGTCCAGCGACGCCACCGGGGAGGCGATCCCGTCGTTGGCCAGGCTGGTCGCCACGCTCACCATCGGTACGGCGTACCGGGAGGCGGCGTACTTGGCGGTGTCGATGGTCTTGCCGCCGCCGATGCCGACAACCGCGTCGTAGGAGCGTTGCCGCAGCTTCTCGCCCAGCTCGTGGGCGGCGTCCAGGGTGCCGCCGGCGACGGTGAAGACGTCGGCCCGGCCGAGCCCGGGAGCGATCAGCTCGGCGATCCGCTCGCCCTGGCCGGGGCCGACCACCACGGCGACCTCGCCGCCGGCGGAGATCCGGCGGTCGGCGAGCAGCGCGCCCAGGCCGGCGACGGCACCCCGGCGCACATCGATGGCGAGCGGGGTGTGCACGGTACGGGCTAGTAGCGGCATGCGATGTCCCGAGCCTTGATCAGGTCGTCGTGGTTGTCCACCTCGACCCAGTCGACGTCGCCGATCGGCGCTGCCCGTACCTCACCGCCACGGTCGGCGTACTCCTGGTAGCCGTCCTCGTAGTAGAGGTTGGGGTCGCGCCGCCAGGTCGCCTCCAGCGCCTCGGTGAGCCCGGCGGCGGCCGACGCCTCGATCAGCGTCGCGCCGATGTACTCGCCGTGCGCCTGCGCCGGATCCATCAGCTTGGTGATCCGGGTCAGCTGCCCGGCGTCGTCGAAGACGACCTTCATCTCCTCGTCGGCGAGCTTCTTGACCGTGTCGACCGCGAGCAGGATGCCCGGCCCGCGCCCGGCCAGCAGCGTCTGCTCGACGCTGGCCGGGTGCACGGTGTCGCCGTTGACCAGCAGCGCACCGGCGGCGAAGTGGTCCCGCGCCAGCCACAGCGAGTACGCGTTGTTCCATTCCTCGGCGCGGTCGTTGTCGACCAGGGTCAGTTTCACGCCGTGGCGGTCCTGCAGGTCGGCCTGCCGGGTCCGGACCGCGTCCGCGGCGTAGCCGACGACGACGACCACGTCGGTGAGCCCGGCGGCGGCGAGGTTGCGCAGCCCGATGTCCAGGATCGTGGTCTCCCCGTCGACCGGTACCAGCGCTTTCGGCAGAGTGTCGGTGTACGGCCGTAGTCGCCGTCCCGCTCCGGCAGCGAGCACGAGACCGATCATCAGACGGTCCTCCTGGTGAGGGGTGGGTGGGGTACCGGTGGAGGATAGCGGCATCAGCCGGGAAGCGCGCCGAGGTCGGCGAGCAGCGTCAACCGCTGCTCCGGTTCCAGCGCCTGGTACGGGCCGGCCGCCCGACGGTCGGTCTCCTGCTCGATGGCCAGCCGGGCCGGGCCGGGCGGCAGGTCGACGATGCTGCGGGCGGTGTGCCCGGCGGCGGCCCAGGCAGCGGCGTGCGCGTCGGCCCGGAGGTTGCGCAGCACGGTGAGCCGGTTGAGCAGCAGCACCCCGGCCGGGGTGCCCTCCGGCTCGTACGGCGGGGCGACCGCGCGAAACGCGTCCTGCCCGCCGGTCTCACCACCGGCCAGCGCGGCGGCCAGCAGCCGGCCGGTCAGTTCGACCAGCCGGACCAGCCGGGCCGCGTGTTCGGCACCCCAGATCTGGCCGGTGACCGTGGCGTGCAGCCCGTACAGGTCGGTGAGGAAGGCGGCGCCGCGTTCGGTGGCCCGCAGCGCCCCGTCCGGATGGCGCACCAGCATCCCGTACGCGACCTGCTTGTCCAGCACCCGCTGACAGCTCGCCGGGTCCTGGTAGCGGGTGACGGCGGCGAACCCGGCGGCGTCGACCAGGCCAGCCGGCGCGGCCAGCCTGGTCCGCAGATCGACCAGGTAGCCGATCGCGGCCGGACCGCCGTACCGCTGACGCAGCTCGGTCCCGGCGGTGTCGGCGGCGGCCATCGCGGCCCGGTGCACCCGGTCGACGACGGGGGCGGTCAGCGCCGCGCACCGGTGACCGGGCAGCCACAGCTGGTCGCCGGCGCTCACAGGCCCAGGGAACGCAGTACGGCGAAGCCGTTCTCGGCGATCCGCCGGATCAGCCCGTCGTTGACGTGAGCCGATTCGTCGAGCACGTCGAGCGCGTCGGCGGTGAGCCAGCGGAACTCGGTGTGCTTGCCGGCTTCGAGCTGCGGATTGGCCAGGTCACCGTCGACCCGTACCAGATAGTCGAGCTCGACCCGGGCGATGCCGTCGTTGCCGACGTAGGCGTACTCGCCCACCTCGGCGAGAATGTGCGAGACGGTCCACCCGGTCTCCTCGAGTACCTCCCGGTGCAGGGCTTCGATCGGCGTCTCGCCCGCTTCGAGGTGGCCGCCGGCGATGTCCCAGGTGTCGGGGAACAGTCGACGCTGCGGCGAGCGGCGCTGGAAGAAGATCCGGCCGTCGTCGTCGACGATCAGCGCCGCGACGCAGCGCAGCGGTTCGCTGGCTGCCGCACGGTCGGGGGGTGGGGCGGACACGCCTGTGACCCTAGCGAGCACCCCGGGGGAAGAACCA
Organism: Micromonospora sp. LOL_021; assembly: GCF_048060215.1. NCBI lineage: Bacteria > Bacillati > Actinomycetota > Actinomycetes > Micromonosporales > Micromonosporaceae > Micromonospora > Micromonospora sp. LOL_021. Next base: position 93,767 of record NZ_JBHMIN010000016.1, read on the forward strand.
GGACCAGCATGTGTGCTGGCGCACCGGCCGGCGGTGATCGGTCGGGCAGGTCGTACGCTGGCACCCATGAGCGCCGAGCAGCTGATCTCGTTCGCCCGTGGGGCGCCCTCGCTGGACATCGTCGACATCGACGGGCTGAAGGCCGCCGCCGGGCGGGCCTTCGACGCCGACCCGGCCGGGGCGACCGCCTACGGCACCTCCGTCGGCTACCTTCCGTTGCGCCGTTGGATCGCCGACAAGCACCGGGTCGCGCCGGAGCAGGTGCTGGTGACGAACGGGTCGCTGCAGGCCGACGCGTTTCTCTTCGACCATCTGGTGAAGCCGGGCGACGCGGTGGTGGTGGAGCGGCCGACGTACGACCGGACGCTGCTCAACCTGCGCCAGCTCGGTGCCGAGGTGCACCCGGTGACGCTGCAGCCGGACGGGCTGGACACCGACGAGTTGCGCAAGCTACTGGAGTCCGGGGTCCGGCCGCGGCTGGCGCACGTCATCCCGAACTACCAGAACCCGGCCGGGGTGACGCTGTCGCTGCCGAAGCGGCGGGCGTTGCTGGAGCTCGCGGCCGAGTTCGGGTTCACCGTCTTCGAGGACGACCCGTACGCCGACATCCGGTTCCGGGGCGAGGCGCTGCCGTCGATGCTGTCGCTGGACACCGACGGTGTGGTGGTGCACGCCTCCAGCTTCACCAAGACCGTCTGCCCGGGGGTCCGGGTCGGCTACCTGGTCGCCGAGGCCGGGCTGATCAAGACGATCGCGGCGCGCGCCACCAACCTGTACATCTCGCCGGGCATGGTGGCCCAGGCGATCGTGCACCAGTTCTGCGTCTCCGGCGACCTGGACCGGTCGATCACCACGGTGCGCACCGCGCTGGCCGAGCGCGCGCAACTGCTAGCCGAGTCGTTGCGCAAGCACATCCCAGGGGTACGGTTCACCGAGCCGGACGGCGGGTACTTCCTCTGGGTCGACCTGCCGGACGACGTGGCGGTGGACGCGCTGGTGCCGGTGGCCGCGCAGCGCGGTGTCGCGGTGGTCAAGGGCAGTGACTTCCTGCTCGACGGCGGCGAACACGCGCTGCGGCTGGCCTACTCGGCGGTCACCGTCGATCAGATCGACGAAGGCGTCCGCCGGTTGGCGGCCGCGATCGACGAGGTACGCGCGGGCTAGCGGCCGGCGTCTCTGCCGGCTTCGGCCGGACGGGTGCCGTGGTGCCAGGGTGCCGGGAAGGAGACGGGCGAATGGCGGACCAGGACCGTGGGCAGCAGCGGTGGCCGGACGGCGGGAGCAGCCGGGCGTTGTCGCGGGCCTGGACGGCCCCGGTCCGGGCGGTCAGCCGGATGCTCACCTCGACCGAGACCCCGCTCGCGCCGGACCCGGCGCCGGTCGAGGAACGCAGCGGGGTGGTCGACTGCGCGCTCTACATCGACGGCATCCGCCAGCCGGGCTCGTGGCAGCATCCCGAGGCGCTGGCCACCGCCCGCCGGGAGCGCAACGCGTTCGTCTGGCTGGGGCTGCACGAGCCGAGCCTGGCCGAGATGGCCGGCATCGCCGACACGTACGGGCTGCACGAGCTGGCTGTGGAGGACGCGGTCAAGGCCGAGCAGCGGCCCAAGCTGGAGCAGTTCGGCGAGGTCAACTTCCTGGTGCTGCGGACCGCCCGGTACGTCGACCACGAGAAGCTGACCGGTGACTCGGAGGTGGTGGAGACCGGCCAGGTGATGCTGTTCATCGGCGAGGGCTTTGTGATCAGCGTCCGGCACGGCGACGCCTGCCGGCTGGCACCGGTGCGGGCCGACCTGGAACGCAACCGGGACCTGATGGTGCAGGGGCCGTGGGCGGTGGCGTACGCGATCACCGACCGGGTGGTGGACCTCTACCTGGAGGTGGTGGACCGGGTGGAGACCGATCTGGACACCGTCGAGGCGGACGTCTTCTCGCCCGAGGCCAGCGACAAGGTGCACGAGATCTACCAGCTGAAGCGGGAGCTGGTGGAGTTCAAGCGCACCGTCGCCCCGCTGCAGCGGCCGATGATGACCCTGACCGCCGAGATCAACGAGGACGTGCCGGCCGAGATCCGCCGTTACTTCCGGGACGTGCAGGACCACCTCAGCCGGGTGGTGGAGCAGGTCAACGCGTACGACGATCTGCTGAACTCGATTCTGCAGGCCCGGCTGGCGCAGGTGACCGTGGCGCAGAACAACGACATGCGCAAGATCGCCGCCTGGGCCGGTATCGCCGCGGTGTGGACCGCGTTGGCCGGCATCTACGGGATGAACTTCGAGTTCATGCCGGAGACCGGTTGGGAGTTCGGCTACCCGGTCGTGCTCGCCCTGATGCTGAGTATCTCGCTGGTGCTGTACCGGTCGTTCCGGCGCAACGGCTGGCTCTGAACGCCGTCGTGCCGCTGCGGGCGTCCGCCGACGCCCGCAGCGGCAGGTCCGACCGCCGGTACTCAGGCACGCCCGTTGCGGGCGGTCGTCGTCGGGTCGCTGTCCATCGCCGAGACCGGGTCGCCGTGCGGCTTGCCGCCGTCGGCTGGCATCGGCATGACCGACTCGTGGGTGGCAATGCCGGCCGCCCGCATCGTGTCCAGCGCCTGACCCGGGTCGTACTCCTCCCACTGCGCGGCCTGGCGACGCCGTGCCGCGATGGTGCCGATCGCGGCTCCCGCCGCGAGCACGCCGACGATCATCGGCCAGCGGCGTCGGCTGTGCTTGGCACGCTTCGACGGGGTGAGCTTCGCCTTCATCGCCGGCATCGCGGTCCGTTTCGCTGCCTTCATGTTCTTCATGTTCTTCGTCTTCGCCTTTCTGGTTGCCCGGCGGGCCTGGCGGGCCCCGTCGGCGGCGGCCACCGCCAGCGGTGCCAGCGTGGCCATGGTCGCGGTCATGCCCTGGGACGCGGAGCCGCGTACCCGGTCGGCGGTGGGTGCCACCGCGTCCCGGGCGGCGTGGAACCGGGGTCCGACGGTGGCCCCCACGCCCCCGGCCGCATGCGTCGCCGCCTGCATGAAATGATCTAGGCTCTCGCCGAGCTCCGCTCGGACGAGATCCCGCCGCCTGGCGCGCCTCGAGATCCTCAACACCGCTGCCTACCTCCTGTGCCGTCGTTACGCCGTCATCCTCCACCTTCGGGTGCCTCCGTGTGACCGGATCGGGCACATGGGAGGATCCGCATGGAACTGACCAACAACTGAGGAGTACCCGTGGCTGAGGCTGTCTACGCCACCTTGCACACCAATCACGGACCGATCCGGTTGGAGCTGTTCGCCAACCACGCACCGAAGACGGTCCGCAACTTCGTCGAGCTCGCCGAGGGCACCCGCGAATACACCGACCCGCGTACCGGTCAGCCGGGCAGCGGTCCGTACTTCGACGGCACCATCTCGCACCGCGTGATCAGCGGGTTCATGATCCAGATGGGCGACCCGACCGGCACCGGTCGGGGTGGCCCCGGCTACACGTTCGCCGACGAGTTCCACCCGGAGCTGCGCTTCGACCGACCGTACCTGCTGGCGATGGCGAACGCCGGGCCGGGCACCAACGGTTCGCAGTTCTTCATCACGGTCAGCGCGACCACCCACCTGAACAACCGGCACACGATCTTCGGCCAGGTGGCGGACCAGGACTCGGCGAAGGTCGTCGACTCGATCGCGACCACGCCGACCAACCCGGCGGACCGTCCGCTGAGCGACGTGGTGATCAACCGCGTGGAGATCGAGCGGGTCGGCTGAAGCCGGTCGGTCACGAGGCGGCCGCCGCAAAGCCCGCCGGGTAACCTTGGCGCTCATGAGCGAGCACCGGGGTTGCCGACTCTCGGCGCGGGTCGTCGGCACCGGCGCAGTGAGGTGGCGTGATGAGTGATCCGGCCCCGACGGTGCCGGTCTGCTACCGGCACACGTCCCGGGAGACCTGGGTCCGGTGCGCCCGGTGCGAGCGGCCGATCTGCCCGGACTGCATGCGGGACGCCGCGGTCGGGCACCAGTGCCCGGAGTGCGTCGCCGAGGGGCGACGGACCCAGCGGTCGGCGCGCACTGCCTTCGGTGGCAGTGCCGCCGGCCAACAGGGCATCGTCACCAAGGTCCTGATCGGCGTCAACGCGGTCGTCGCCCTGATCGGGGTGGCGATCTCCGGCGGTGGCTCACTGCTCGGTGCCGGGCTCTTCTCGGCCGCCGGGCGGCTGCACGCGTTCGGCGGAGTGATCGGCCCGGATGTCACCGTCCGGCCCAACGGCACTGTCCTTTCCGGGGCGCTGCCCGGGTACGGCGACGTCTTCATCGGCATCGACGGCGGCGGCGTCTACCGGCTGATCACCGCGATGTTCATCCACTACGGGCTGCTGCACCTGCTGTTCAACATGTGGGCACTATGGGTGCTCGGCCGCAACCTGGAGGCGGTGCTCGGGCCGGCCCGGTTCCTGGCGCTGTACCTGATCGCCGGGCTCGGCGGCAACGTCGCGGCCTACCTGGTCGACCCGGGTGCGCTGTCCGCCGGCGCGTCCACCGCGGTCTTCGGCCTGTTCGCCGCGTTCTTCATCGTGCTGCGCCGGCTGAAGCGGGACACCTCAGCGGTGGTCGGCATCCTGGTGATCAACCTGATCCTCACCTTCACCGTGTCCAGCCTGTCGATCGCCGGTCACCTCGGCGGTCTGATCACCGGCGGGTTGATCGGGGCGATCCTGGCCTACGCTCCGCGTACGAACCGAACCGTGGTGCAGGCGGTCGGTGCCGGTGCCGTGCTGCTGTTCCTGATCCTGGTCACGGTGGCCCGGATAGCCCTGGTGCACGCCGGTTGACGACGGTCCGGTCGCGGCCGGGCACAGGCTCTGCGGCGCCGCCCGCTGCAGTGCCGCCGCGACCTCGTCCGGTGCGGCGCCCAGCTCGTTGCCGCCGATCAGGTGGAGCGAGTCGCCCGCGTCGATCTCCAACAACTCGCTGCGGATGCCCCGGTGGCCGCGGCGGTCCACGCTGATCGACTCGATCCGGTCCCAGGCGACGGTGTGCCGGCGGGCGAAACCGGTGACGACGCCGACCCCGGCCGGCCCGGCGGTCAGCCGTACCGGCACCACCAGGTCGCGTACCGCCCAGCCGACCAGGCCGGTCGCGGCCAGCAGCGCGAGGACCAGCCGGACCGGATCCCCGTCGCCGAGGAGCAGGCCGGCGGTGCCGATCAGTACGGCGACCGCGATCTTGCCGGCCGGGACCTTGCCGGCGACCCGCCAGGACAGCTCCGTGGGTTCGCTGGGTTCGCTGTGCACCGGTCAAGGATGGCTGTGCGCCGGTCGAGGCCGCCAGTCGCGCGGGTCGAGGCTGCCAGTCGCGCGGGTCGAGGCTGCCAGTCGCGCGGGTCGCGGCGTACGATTCGGGAAACGAGGTTACCCGGGAGTAGGTAGGCATGAGGGACGCGGTCATCGTCGGAGCGGTCCGGACCCCGATCGGGCGGCGCAAGGGCGCCCTGGCGTCGGTGCACCCGGTCGAACTGTCCAGCCACGTGCTGCGGGCGCTCGCCGAGCGGACCGGTCTCGAACCGGCCGACGTCGACGACGTCGTCTGGGGCTGCGTGTTCCAGGAGGGCGACCAGAGCTGGAACATCGGGCGTAACGCCGTACTCGCGGCGGGTTGGCCGGAGTCGGTGCCCGGCACCACCGTCGACCGGCAGTGCGGGTCGAGCCAGCAGGCGCTGCACTTCGCGGCCGCCACGGTGATCTCCGGGCAGGCCGACCTGGTGGTGGCCGGTGGCGTGGAGTCGATGACCCGGGTGCCGATGGGGGCCAGCACCGGTGCCGGGCGGCCGTTCGGCGACCAGGTGCGGGACCGGTACCGGGGGGTCGACGGCGTCGTCGCGGACGATCCCGTTCCGTTCAACCAGGGGGTCGGCGCCGAGCTGATCGCCCGGCGCTGGGGGTTGTCGCGTACCGCGTTGGACGAGTTCGCGCTGACCAGCCATCAGCGGGCGGCGGCCGCCCAGGACGCCGGCGAGTTCGACGCCGAGATCGCGCCGGTGCCGGTCACCGACGCCGCCGGGCCCGACGGCGACAAGTTCGGCGCCGACAAGTTCGGTGCTGACGAGGGCATCCGCCGCGACACCTCACTGGCGAAGCTCGGTGAGCTGGCCACTCCGTTCCGGGCCGACGGGGTGGTGACCGCCGGATCCGCCTCACAGATCTCCGACGGCGCGGCGGCACTCGCGGTGACCACGTCGGAGTGGGCCCGGGCGCACGGCGTACGGCCGTTGGCCCGGGTGCACACCGCGGTGGTGGCCGGTGACGATCCGGTGATGATGCTGACCGCTCCGATCCCGGCGACGGCGAAGGCGTTGCGCCGGTCCGGGCTCGACCTGACCGACATCGGGGTGTACGAGGTCAACGAGGCGTTCGCGCCGGTTCCGCTCGCCTGGCTGGCTGAGACCGGTGCGGACCCGGCCCGGCTGAACCCGCGTGGCGGCGCGATCGCGCTGGGCCATCCGCTCGGGGCCAGCGGTGCCCGGATCATGACCACGATGCTGCACCACATGCGCTCCAACGGCATCCGGTACGGGCTGCAGACGATGTGTGAGGGCGGCGGGATGGCCAACGCAACCATCGTGGAAATTCTGTAGCTGAAATTTCGCCGTTACCCCGAGTCATTGTGCATTGACGTGTCGTTAACACGACATGGACGTCTTCTCCCGCACGTTCCTGCCGGCGGCGGCTGAGACCGCCGTCCCGATCTCGACCACCAGCCGGCACATGCCGGTGTTCCGCCGCTGTGTCTCGCCCAACGAACGCACCGTGCTCGTCACCCGGTGCCAACGCCCCGACCAGCCGATGCAGGGTGACTACCTGCTTCTGTTGACCCGGCGGCGACTGGTGGTGACCCAGGAGACGCTGCTGTGGCGCCGGCTACGGCTGCACCTCAACAGCGAACTGCGTCACCTCGACCACGTCACCTGGACCACCGATGCGCGGGCCGGCATCGTCGAACTGGCAGTCACCGCCGTCGACGGCATCCGGGAACGGTTCCTCATCAAGGCCGGCGACCCGGCCCGGGCCAGCCACATCGAAGCCCTGTTCGGCTACGCGTTCCTGGCCCGCCCGTTGGACGCCCGCAGCGGTGCCGCCGCCTGACTGGTGGTAACCGGCCGCCGGCACGCGGCCTGGTCGTAGCGGCCGGCGGCCAGCCGGTCACGGACCGGCGATCGGCGACTGGATCGACCCGGAACAAGCGGAGCACTTCAACCACACCTCGCGGGTGCGGCCACTGATCAGGGCGAAGGTAAAGGCCTTGCCGGCACCGAGGCATTTCGGGCAGATCTTCGGCCGCCGTCTCCTCGGTCCCGGCAGATCATCTTTCTCGCCCATGGGGGCGAGATTACCGTCCCCCAATACTCCGAGTGGAAGTCGACCGCCGCCGAAAATCTTTCGGGCGACCCAGGCGCGCACCTGCGGCTCGCCGGGCCCGTACGCCCCGACTGGTTGGGCTAGTCTAGGTCCACTGCCACCGTATGCATTCGGAGACCACCGTGAAGCTCTCGATCCTCATGCCGGTCTACAACGAGGAGGCGCGGGTCGGCGATGCCCTCAAGCAGGCGCTCGCCGTCGACTATCCCTGCGAGATCGAGTTCCTGGTCGTCGACGACGGCAGCCGGGACGGCACCGGTGCGATCCTGGAGAGCGTCGACGACGCACGGCTGCGGGTGATCACCCATCCGCGCAACGCCGGCAAGGGCGCGGCGATCAAGACCGCAGTGGATTCCGCCGAGGGTGACTACATGGTGATCCTCGACGCGGACCTCGAGTACGACCCGCAGGACATCCCGAAGCTGCTCGAGCCGGTGCTGGACGGCCGTGCCACGGTGGTCTACGGCAACCGGACCTTCGGTAGCCACAGCGCCTACAGCTTCTGGTACGTGATGGGCAACAAGGCCGTGACCACGGCGGCGAACGTGATGTTCAACTCCTACATCGGCGACCTGGAGACCTGCTTCAAGCTGCTGCCGCTGTCGCTGTACCGCTCACTCGACGTGCGCTCGCGCGGGTTCGGCATGGAGGCGGAGGTCACCGGCAAGCTGCTGCGCCGCCGGATCCGCCCGTACGAGGTGCCGATCTCCTACCGGGCCCGGGGCCGCGAGGAAGGCAAGAAGATCACCTGGAAGGACGGGGTCGAGGCACTGTGGATCCTGGGTCGGGAGCGGACCCGGCGCCAGGGTCGTGCCCTCCCCGGCGCCTGAGCCCTGCCGTCTCTGTCGATAAACCGCTGACGAATGCCGGTCAGCCGGTGACGAACCGGGTGACCGAGCGCCGCAGGCCGGCCGGGTCCAGCCCGTGCCAGCGGTCGTGGTCCGCCGCGCTGCCGTACCGATGCAGGTCCTCCCGGCCGACCCCCAACGACAGCAGCCGGTACGGCCGGTCCGCCAGCGCGGCGCCGACCAGGTGGCTGGACGTGCCGGCCAGGTACGGCTCGACCAGCACCACCACCGGATCGACATAGTCGACGAGCATCCGTAGGCCGGTGACGTCGAACGGGCGCGGCGTGTTCGTGTACGCCACCGTCACGTCCAACCCGGTGACCGCGTCCAACGTCGGGTCGAGCATCGGGCCGACCGCGACGACGACCGGGGCTCCCCCGCTGCCCCGACGCACCGTCACCAGCCGGCCCGACACCCCGTCACCGTGCGGGCTGCGGTTACCGCGTGCGGCCAGCCGCAGGTAGACGGCATCGTCGTGACCGGCCGCCGCGCGCAGCAACGGCGCGACCTCGTCCGGATGGCCTGGTACGTGCACCGTCCACGGCCCGGCCGTGTCGAGTAGCGCCACGTCACCGGGGGACATGTGGGTGCGGCCCTCCGCCGCCGCGTCGTACGAACCGCCGACGCTGACCAGCACCGCGCCGACGCCCTGGTGGTCGAGGTCGAGCTTGATCTGCTCGTACGCCCGGTCGACCAGGAACGGCGCGTAGGAGTGGGCGATGGCCCGCAGCCCGGTCATCGCCAGCCCGCCGGCCACGCCGATCATCAACTGCTCGCGGATGCCGACATTGAGCACCCGGTCGGGGTGTCGGCGGGCGGCCGGGGCGAACGCCTCGGCCGAGATGTCGGCCAGCACCAACGCGGTACGTGGGTCGTCGTCCAGCAGGCCGGTGGTGGCGCGGGTGAAGGCGTCACGCATGACCGTCCTCCTTGCCGTCCGAGGTGGTGTACTTGGCCGGCGTCCGGGCGACCACCAGATGTGGGCGTACCCCGTCGTGCCCGGTCAGCGTTGCGGTCAGTGCCTCGTGGTCCCGGCCGTCGACGGTGGTCGTGGTCCAGCCGTTGACGCTGAACCGGCTGGCCAGTCCGCCCGGCCAGCCGTGGGTGGCCGAATCGTTGTCGACGACGATCGCGGTCAGCTCGGCGAGTTGCCGGCTGCCGGCGTACGCGATCGCCTCGTGGTTCGACCCCTCGTCGAGCTCGGCGTCGCCGACCAGGACGTAGACCCGCGCTCCGCCGGCCCGACCGGCCCCGCCGGCCCGGGTTTCGCCGGCACCGCCGGCCCGGTAGGCCAGGCCCTGGGCGCGCAGGCCGAGCAGCATGCCGACGCCGAGGCCGAGGCCGTGCCCGAGCGAGCCGGAGCCGATCTCCACCCCGGGTACCAGCAGCCGGTCCGGGTGGTGTCCGAGCGGGCTGTCCGGCCCGGCCAGGTCGTCGAGCCAGGCGTCGGGGATGAACCCCTTCGCGGCGAGTACGGCGTAGTAGGCGGCCGGCCCGTGCCCCTTGGACAGCAGGAACCGGTCCCGGTTGGCGGCGTCGACGGTCTGCGGGCTGATCCGCAGGATCCGGTCGTAGAGGACCCACAGCACGTCCAACGTCGAGTTGGCGCTCGGCTCATGCTTCTCGTCGCCGGTGATCCGGCGCAGCAGCGGCGGAAGTGCCGCGTACCCGGTGGCGGTCTGCGGCGGAAGGGGTGCGGACCCGGTGGGGGCCGGCGGCGGGTGCGGCGCTGCGACCGGGCTGGCTATGAAGGCTGACATGCCCCTACCCTGTAAGTTGAAGTTGACTTCAACTCAAGGGTGTTGTGATGGAGCGGACACTGACCATCGGCGATCTGGCCGCCCGGTCCGGGGTGGCACCGTCCGCGCTGCGGTACTACGAGCGGATCGGGCTGATCCGGGCCGGTCGTACCGGCGGCAACCAGCGCAGGTACGACCGCACCGAGCTGCGCCGGGTGGCGTTCATCCGGATTGCCCAGCAGATCGGTGTGCCGCTGGACGAGATCCGCCAGGCGCTGGACGAGCTGCCCGAGTCGCGTACCCCGACAAAGGCCGACTGGGCACGGCTGTCCCAGCGCTGGCAGGCCCGGCTCGACGAGCGGATCGCGCTGCTCACCCGGCTGCGCGACGACCTGACCGGCTGCATCGGCTGCGGCTGCCTGTCGCTGCGGTCGTGCTCGCTGTACAACCCGGCCGACCAGTTGGCCGCCGCCGGCCCCGGCCCGCGCATCCTGCTCGACGGCGGCTAGCGCTCCCCGGTCACCAGCAGCACCTTGCCCAGGTGGTCGCTGCTCTCGACGACGCCGTGCGCCTGCGCCGCCTGCGCCATCGGTATCCGGCGGTCGATGACCGGCCGGATCGCGCCCGAGGCGACCAGCGGCCAGACCTGGTCGTGCACCCGGCGGACGATCTCCGCTTTCTCGGCGAGCGGCCGGGACCGCAACGCGGTCGCGAAGATCGTGGCCCGCTTGGCCAGCAGCGCACCCAGGTTCAGCTCGGCGGTGCGCCCACCCTGCAACCCGATGATCGTCAACCGGCCGCCAGTGGCCAGTGTCCGTACGTTGCGCTCCAGGTAGGCGCCGCCGATGATGTCGAGGATCACGTCGACCCCGCCGTCACCGTCGCCGGTCAGCTCGCGGGCGCGGGCGACGAAATCCTCCGTGGTGTAGTCGATCGTGTGGTGGGCGCCGAGCGCCCGCAGTTGTTCGTGCTTGGCCGCGCGGGCGGTGGTCAGCACGGTCGCGCCGAGCGCCGCACCGAGCTGGATCGCGAACGTACCGATGCCGCTGCCACCGCCGTGCACCAGCAGCGACTCGCCGGCCCGCAGCCCGGCGAGCTTGACCACGTTCGACCAGACGGTGCAGGACACCTCGGGCAGCGCGGCGGCGTCGACCAGGCTCAGCCCGGCCGGCACCGGCAGCAGCTGCCCGGCGGGCACGGCGACCCGCTCGGCGTACCCGCCGCCGGCCAGCAGCGCGCAGACCTGGTCGCCGACCTTGTGGTGGGAGACGTCCGCGCCGACCGCGCTGATCACCCCGGAGCATTCCAACCCGGGGTACGGCGACGCGCCCGGCGGCGGCGGATAGTGCCCCTGCCGTTGTAGCAGGTCGGCGCGGTTGACGGCGGTCGCGGCGACGTCGACGATCACCTCGTCCGGGCAGGGGGTGGGGTCGGGCACCTCGGCCCAGACCAGGGCGTCGGGTCCGCCGGGCTGCGGCACGGTGATCGCGTACATGGGATAAGTCTTACCCGGTCGGGCCGGTTGCCGGGCGGCTACCGCCGCGTTAACCACGGGGCCGGGCACCGGTTCCGAACCCGTGGCACACTAGGGCACAGCGGCGCGGCGGCCGACCGTCTCCGGCTCGCCTCGCACCGGGAGGGCTCGCCTAGTGGCCGATGGCGCTGGTCTTGAAAACCGGTAAGGCAGCAATGTCTTCGTGGGTTCGAATCCCACGCCCTCCGCTCACCGGCCAGCAAGAACGTCCCCTGACCAGCGCGAACACGCCAGTCAGTGGGCGTGTTCATGAGTGCTGAACCGGTCTCACTTCGTCCCCCCGGTGCCGCCGGTCTCGCTGGTCGTGTCGGCTACGTGTCAGCGTCATCCGGCGCGTCGGCGTCAGATGGGCTTCAGCGATATCTCCACTCTTGACGGTAACGGGATAGCCGCCTTGATCGATGATCCGGCATCGAGCAATGAGGGTCTGTGCGTTGCTGCAAAGGGCAGCCTGCTGCTCCGTCATGGTGGCGCAGGCGGAATGGCGATGCTCCAGAGTGGGGGATTGATCCGGGGGTCAGCCGACTCGGGCATCAGGGGCGGCAGCCGGTACCGACCTGGCTACAGTCGGCAAATATGAGTCGGCGGGACTGGAGTGCCTGGCACGAGGCGTACGCGGATCCGAACTCAGCGCTGTCCCGGCGGTTGGCGGTGGTGCAGGCTCGGATCCGGGAGACGTTGGACGCGGCAGCGGCGGGCCCGGTCCGGGTGGTGAGCATGTGCGCCGGCGAGGGCCGGGACGTGCTCGGCGTACTGGATGGGCATCCGCGCCGGGCGGACGTGCACGGCCGGCTCGTCGAACTGGACCCGCAGCTTGCCGACCGGGCCCGCCGCCGGGCGGCCGCGATCGGCATCGACCTTGAAGTGGTCACCGGCGATGCGGCCCGATCCGCCCACTACGCGGGTGCCGTACCCGCCGATCTGGTCCTGCTCTGCGGGGTGTTCGGCAACATCACTGACGTCGACGTCGCCCGGGTGGTCGCGGCCGCGCCGCAGCTGACCGCTGCCGGCGGCACGGTGATCTGGACCCGGCACCGTCGGGAGCCGGACCTGGTGCCCAGCATCCTGGAGTGGTTCGCCGTCGCCGGCTTCGTCCAGGTCTGGCTTTCCGACAAATCCGAGGGGTACGGGGTCGGCGTGCACCGCTTCGCCGGGGTGCCTGCGGCGTTGCGTCTGCGCCTCGACGAGACGCTGTTCCGTTTCGTCGACCGGGACTAGTCCACGGCGAGGTTGCGGGTGACGTGGCAGGCGACTGCGCGGAGCACGTCGATCTGGTGGTCGGTGAGGCCGTCGATGACGTACCGGCGCACGGCGGCGACGTGCCCGGGGGCGGCGGCGACGACCAGCTCCCAGCCGGCGTCGGTGAGGACGGCGTTGGTGTAGCGGGGATTGTCGGCGTCGGGCTCGCGGCGCAGCAGACCGCGTCGTTCCAGGCGTTTGACGACGTTCGACAGCCGGGACAGCGAGCTGGAGAGCTGACCGGCCAGGTCGCTCAGGCGCAGGGTGCGGCCGGGTGTCATGGACAGGACGCTGAGCACGAAGTAGTCGAACAGCGTGAGGTCGTTGTCCCGCAGCAGTTGGGCGTCGAGCGCGCTGGGCAGGTTGAACATGAGCTTGGCCAGGGCCAACCACGCTTCGCGCTCGCGGTCGGTCAGCCACCGGGGTTCGTCTGGCACAAGGCCAAGCGTACGTCTGCGGTTCACCGTTGAAGTGACGGATGTCTCAACCGGTTCAAGCTTGAACCAATACCAGCTACCGTTGAGCTTCAAGCTTGAACCTACGAGCAACTGGAGTAGTGGTGACCCTGTTCCGGCTGGACGCCAGCATCCGTACGCACGGTTCCGCAAGCCGCGAGATCGCCGACATCGTCGAACAGGAGTGGCGCGTTGCCCACTCCGGCGATTCGGTGGTGACCCGCCACATCGGCGTCGACACCCTGCCGTCCACCGTCTGGGCGGCCGCGGTGACTGCCGGCATGACTCCGGCCCAGGAGCAGACCGCCGAGCAGCGCGACGCCGTCGCCCTCGCCGCGACACTCGTGGACGAACTGATCGCAGCCGACGCGATCCTGTTCGCCGTACCGCTGTACAACTACGGCGTCTCCCAGCATTTCAAGACGTACCTCGATGTGGTCCTGGCCGATCCACGGGCGACCGGGGTCCCGTTCCTAGCGGGGAAGCCGGTCGTGCTCGCCACGGTCCGTGGCGGCGCGTACGGACCGGGCACCCCACGGGAGGGCTGGGACCACTCCACGCCGTACCTGCGGCGGGTCATCGCCGACTGCTGGGGTGCCGAGCTCACCTTGGTCGAACGTGAGTTCACCCTGGTCGGGGTCAACCCCGCGCTTGACGCCTTCACCGACGAGGCCGCGCAGTTGCACGCCGGAGCGCTGCAGGCCGCCCGAGAGGCCGGTCGTGCCCTGGGCGCGCTGCCCGTCCCGGCCTGAACATGAAGGATGGCTGATTGTCCAACCGGTACCTAGCCGTTCTAGACATTCGCCGCCGCCGTTGGATCCGAGCTGGACCGAGCGAAAGGGTCGCCGAGATAAGATGATCGGACATCCCCGATTGCCCTAGCCGCAGGAAACTGTCCCTCTTCGACTGCTGTAAGCCATCGATGCCGGCCGGCACACTTCGCCGGTGACCTATCCAGCGCACGACATCAACCAGCGTCCGCTGCCCACCACCGGTACCGGGCGGCTCGGCCCCGGCCAGAAGGCAGCGGCCTATCTCGGCGCCGGTCTGGCGGTCTTCGTCCTGGCCTGTGGCGGCAGCTCGTTCCTGGCGGGTCTGGTCTCCTCGGAGCCGCAGACCACCGGGGACGGCCTCACCGCGCTCAGCGGAGGCGGTGCCGACGGTGACCGGTCGGCACCGCCCACCTCCGCCGTGGCGCGCGGTTCGACCTCGGCCAGCCCGACCGCCTCCCCGTCCCCGAGCACGTCTCCAAGCCCGTCTCCGACCGTTGCGCAGCCGAAGGTGGAGACGAAGACGGTGACCGAGACGCGCGAGATTCCCTTCAAGGAGAAGCGGGTCGACGACCCGAACCTCGCCAAGGGCAAGACGAAGGTGAAGACCGCCGGCGTCACCGGGGTGAAGACGCTGACCTACCGGGTGACCTACACCGACGGGGTGCCGACGGCCAAGGAGCTGGTCAGCGAAAAGGTGACCAAGAAGCCGGTCACCAAAGTGGTGCTGGTCGGCACCAAGGTCGCCCAGCAGTGCCACCCCAGCTACACCGGTGCGTGCGTGCCGTTCGTCAGCGATGTCGACTGTGCCGGCGGCAGCGGCAACGGTCCGGCGTACGTCAGCGGGCCGGTGCGGGTCGTCGGACAGGACGTCTACGGCCTGGACCGCGACGGCGACGGCGTTGCCTGCGAGTAGCGCCGGCCGGTCGGCCTACGGGACCACCCAGATCCGGGCCCACAGCCAGTAGACCAGCGACACCAGCGCCATGATCGCGACGAAGGCCAGCGGCACCGCGATCAACGCGGTCAGGATCGGAAACCGGCGGTGCAGCCGTTGCCGCCGCTGCCAGCGCCACCAGGCCCGGCGGACCCCAGGTCCGCCGGGCAGGCGCAACGCGGCCAGCATCGCCCGCTGCCGCCAGGTGCCCCGGACCGGCTCCGGGTCACGGATCCAGTCCGGCAGGGTGACCGGCTGCCGGCCACGCCGGGGCTGACCTGTGTCGTCGGTACGCGGACCGGCAGCGTCGCTGCGGTCGCCGGACATGTCGGTCATGACTTCCTCGCTGATCGACGGATGTTGGCGTCGGCGATGCCGGGCCATGGCCCGATGGTGACAGCGGTACGCCAGCTTGTCGTGATCATTTCTCCTCGTCCGGCCGCCCCACGCGGCTCAGACGAGCCCGGCGGGCTGGGGGCGACATGAGAACAGTCCTCGCCTACTTGTGAGTAAAGTACTCGTTCGGGAAACCTATTTCTTGACCATGGTGTTTTGGCTTATGGTCTTATCTAAATCCCTGACGCCCTATCTATGGGGCGGGGAGGTGAAATTGGCGACCAAGTGTCGATCACGATCACAGGCTAGGAGAATGATGAGTTGCCACTCCCCTCAAGAATTGTCAGTCGTTTCTTCTGCCGTGACGGCTGGTCGTCGTCGGTGGTCGGTGGTCGGCTATGTGGCGGCGGTGCTGGCTACGGCCATGGCCTTGGTGATCGGTGACGCCTCTGCCGGCTACGCGAACAGTGGACAGGTCGAGAGTGCGATCGCCGCCGTGTCTGCTGGCGACGCGGGTAATCGACAGGTCTCGGCCGAGCTGGGTTCCGTGACCGCTGTCGCTGCCGGCACCATGCACAGTATCGCCCTGCGTTCGGATGGCACCGTCGTCGCTTGGGGTGCCCGGAACGATTGGGGCCAGCTCGGTATCGGCACAACAAGAGGGAGCTTGACCCCGACACCGGTGTGCGCCGTCGGCCAGCGGGCGCCCTGCACCGAGTTCCTTACCGGCGTGATCGCCATCGCTGCGGGCGCGTTTCACAGCCTCGCTCTGCTGAGGGATCGTACGGTCGTTGGCTGGGGCTACAACAGGTACGGCCAGGTCGGTAACCGCTCCAATGTCGACGAATATAGTCCGCGGCGGGTGTGCGCGGTGGAGAGCATCAACTTTCCCTGTTTCGAGTTGCTGCGCGGGGTCCGGACCCTGACCGCAGGTGGTCTGCACAGCCTTGCGCAGTTGACCGACGGCACCGTCGTTTCCTGGGGTAGCAACTCCTACGGTCAGCTGGGTGATGGCACGACCGTGGACCGGGTAATTCCGGTGCGGGTGTGTGCGGTGGGGGAGGTTGCGCCCTGCGCCCGGTTCTTGACCGGAGTCAGAGCCCTCGATGCCGGCGATTACCACACCTTGGCGGCGGTGGACAGCGCACAGGCCATCGCCTGGGGTAACAACTTCTACGGTCAGCTTGGTGATGGCACGACCGTCTCCCGCGTCATTCCGGTGCGGGTGTGTGCGATTGGGGAGGTCGCGCCCTGCTCTCGGTTCCTGAACGCGGTGAAGGAATTGGGGGCTGGAGGACGCAACAGCATGGCCCTGCTGGGCAACGGCAGTCCGGTGGCCTGGGGCTACAACGAGTACGGCCAACTTGGTGATGGCACCAGGACCAATCGTCTGACTCCGGTGCGGGTGTGCGCCGTGGGAGAGGTCGCACCCTGCGCCCGGTTTCTGTACGGGATCCGCCACATCGCGAGCGGCGAGTTCTACAGCATTGCGCAGCTCAGTAGCGGTGGTGTCGTGGCCTGGGGCTACAACGAGGTCGGCCAACTCGGTGATGGCACCAGGACCACTCGGCTGACTCCGGCACGGGTGTGTGCGGTGGGGCAGGTGGCACCCTGCACGAAGTACCTGTCCTTGATCAGAGCTGTCTCCGCCAGCTACCAACATAACCTGGCGCTACAGCCGGACTACACCGTGGCAGCCTGGGGCTGGAACGAGTTCGGCCAGATCGGCAACGGCACTTTCGGTATTGAACTGATCCCGGTGCAGGTTCTCGCGCCCAGGCCAGCGCTCCGCTGACCGCCTGGCCAGGTCTGGCCAGAGGAGAGGCTCCCTCGCGTGATTACCGGCGCTGTGCCCACCGTCGGATCATGGCTGATCAGGCCGCCCAGACTAGGCAGAACGGGTGGCCGGCCGGGTCGGCGTAGACGCGCCAGTCGGGGCCGGCACCGTCCAGCCGGGTGGCGCCGATGGCGAGGGCGGCCCGTTCGGCGGCGTCCACGTCCTGGACCTGCACGTCGAGGTGGATCTGCTGCGGGTACGCCGGATCCGGCCAGCGGGGCGCGGCGTACTGCTCGACCTGCTGAAACAGGACGGGCTGTGCACCCTGTTCGTCGATCATCGCGATTCCGTCCCCCTCGTAGGTCACCGCTTTGCCGAGCAGTCCGGCGTAGAAGTGGCTCAGCTCCTTGGCGTCGGGGCAGTCGAGCATGACGCCCGCCAGAGCGGTCTGCGGCTCGTCAGCTTTCAGACACAGGCAGAACGGGTGGCCGGCCGGGTCGGCGAGGGTGTGCCACCGTTCGTTGCGTTGCAACAGGCTGGCACCGAGCTGCTGGGCGTGGTCGGCCGCCGCGTCGATGTCCGAGACCTGGAAGTCGAGGTGGGCCTGCTGCGGCCGGTCCTGGCCGGGCCAGTCCGGCGGTACGTGGTCGACGGCCTGTTGCAGCCCGATCTGCCAGCCGTCGTCGGTGACAAGGGTGATCCAGTCGTCGTCATCGTCGCCGGTGGGCCGGCGTCGCCAGCCGGCGAGCTGTTCGTAGAAGGTGGCCAGGCGGTCGATGTCCGGCGCGTCGATCGCCACGGCCCGCAGTGAGCCGACCGCCTGCCGGTCTGGTTCGGTGGTCATTCCCCCGATCCTGCCGACCCCAGCGCCGACCCGCCACCGGAATTCGGCGCTAGCCGTTCAGCACTGACGGTGCGAACGTCTACTCGCCGGGGCCGGCGGCCGCGATGAGGTGTTCAAGGCGTTGGTGCTGGCCAGGATCATCGAGCCGACCAGCAAGCTCGATTCGGTGCGGGTGCTGGACGAGGCCGGCGCGTGGGCGCCGTCGTACGCGACGATCAAACAGCGGCTGCGGGTCTACGCCGGCGGTGACAGTGCCTCCGACGCCGCACTACCCGGCCGGCGCCGAGGCCGGAGCTGATGCGGCGGGTGGCCCGTGGCGGGCCCGGTTGGCACGCGCCTGCGCCGAGCACGTGCGGCTGGGGCCGGCGACCCTGCTGCTCTACGACGTCACCACGCTGTCCTTCGAAGCCGACGAAGGCGACGGGTTCCGCGAACCCGGCTTCTCCAAGGAACGCCGTCTGGAGCGGCAAATTACCGTCGGCCTGCTCACCGACGGGGCCGGGTTCCCGTTGATGGTGCACGCGTTCGACGGCAACCGGGCCGAGACCACCACCATGCTGCCGTTCCTGCGCGCGTTCCTGCACGCGTACCGGCTGTCCGACGTCACCGTGGTCGCGGACGCTGGGATGGTGTCCGAGGCGAACCGCGCCATCGAGGAGGCCGCAGTGTCGTTCGTCCCCGGTGCCACGTATCCCCAGGGGCTTTGCGTAGTCGCCTGGAAGCCCTTCTGGCCTGCGTGAACGCGCTGTCATCGACCTGGTTGGAGGGTGACAAAGGGCGGGTGCGGCCCGTAGGTGATCATGGAGTTGCTGAGACAACATGACACCGACAAGGACTACACCCGCGCATGTCATCATCGCTGATCGACGTGATCCGTCAGCACGCCCCCGCCCCATCCGGCACGATTCCCGCCGACCGGGAGGCGTATGGCCTGTTGGAAGCCTTGGCCCGAGTTCCCGATCCTCGTGACCCGCGAGGAGTCCGCTACCCCTTGGCGAGCGTGCTCGCGGCTGCGGTGTGTGCGGTGGTGGCCGGGGCATCCACGTTCGCGGCGATCGGCGACTGGGTCGATGATCTCGACGCGTCGGCGTGGGGCCGGCTCGGGTTCACCGGCCGGGTACCGGTCCTGACCACGGTGTGGCGGTTGCTGGTCCGCGTCGACGCCGAGACGTTGACGTCGGTCCTGGCCGACTGGCTGTGCTCCCGACTACCAGCGCCCGCGCCGGCGCGGCGTGTCATCGCTGTCGACGGCAAGGTGGTGCGGGGTGTTGTCCTGCCCGAAGGACGGGTCCATCTGCTGTCGGCCTACGACACGTCGACCGGTGTGGTCCTGGCGCAGGTCCAGGTCGCGGCGAAGTCGAACGAGATCCCGGCGTTCGCCCCGCTGCTGGAGCAGGTCAAGGCTCGACTGGGGAGCCTGGCGGGTGTGGTGATCGTCGCGGACGCGTTGCCCGCCCAGGTGGCCCACGCTCGTGCCGTCGCCGCTGCCGGCGGACACCTGTACGTGTCGGTCAAGGCCAACCAGCCGACGTTGTTCGCCCAGCTCAAACGCCTTCCGTGGGCGCGGGTGCCGGTCGGGGACCAACACCGCGACGTCGGGCACGGCCGCCGGGAGACCCGTACCGTCAAAGCGTTGACCCTCCAGACTCCCGGTGGCATCGGCTTCCCGCATGCCCAGCAGGCCGTCCGGATCACCCGTACCCGCACAACCGCCGGTAAACGCACACGAGAGACCGTCTATCTGGTGGCGTCACTGCCCGCAGCCGACGCCCGACCTGCTGAACTGCGGCAATGGGCCCGAATGGAATGGCACATCGAGAACCGGCTGCACTGGGTCCGAGACGTGACCTTCCGCGAGGACGCCCACCGGGCTCGTACCGGCAACGGGCCCGCTGTCGCGGCGGTCCTGCGCAACACCGCGATCGGGTTCCACCGAGGCAACGGCGAGACCAACATCGCCAGAGCCACCCGCCGCGCCGACCGCCGCCCCCACGACCTCATCACGACCGTGACCAGCAGTTACCCCACTACGCAATGACCCTGCCCGTATCCCCGACGCACGATTTCAAGCGTAACGCGCGCCCACTCCCAAACGCAGCCATCGGTAAGCAATCTGCAGCTCCAGCACGCCGGCTTCGCAGCACACAAGTGACAAATCATCTCGTCAAGGTTGTTCACCATTCAGCTAAGACTGACAATCCGTCCACAGACGTCACGAGGCCGTCAGCTTTCCTCAAGTACGCTAACTCCTATGAACGCCGATGTGTTGCTCGCCCGCTGCGAACGCAGCGCGAATCTGTATGGCCTCCGGATTGAAGAGCGGTCCGACGCCTGGTATGCGACATGGGCCTTCGCGCTCGACCAGCATCGCGCCGGTCGGGAGAAATATGGCAACGCAGTGATCAACGCGCTTCTGTGTCTCGATGAAGGCTTCCCGGGTTGCCCACACTGCGAAGCGGTATCCTTCGTCAAGTGTGGGCAATGCGCTCGTCTGACCTGTTGGGACGGCGACGCGCGTGTGTGGCGCTGCCGGTGGTCGCCGTGCCGGTACAGCGGAGTTCCTTCCGGCCAAATCGAGAGCTTCCACCAGCACGGCGACGTCTAACCCTTCGGTGGAGGTGGGCTACGCCTCGATCGTGCCTTCCACCTCCCCGAAGTGGATCTTCGTTCCGGGGGTGAGGCTGACCGACTGCCCGGGCGCGACCGTCTGATGAGCCTTGCCGGGCACCTGTGCGAGCCACTGGGTGCGGCTGGTGTTCCTCAGGCCGAGAATGCTCTTGGTCGGGTGTTGCGTGACCTCGGCGCAGGCTGGGCCGCCGGCCGCAGGGTCACCGAGCTTCGTCAGGTGATGGGCATACAGCTTCGTGGTCCGGTTCAAGGCGATCAGGCGGCTGCGCCCGATCACCAGTCGAACCGGGGACCGAAACCCTTGTCGGCAGCGCCAGCAGACGATCTCATGGGGACGCGTCACACAGACAAAGTTCTGGCCCTTGCAGGAGGCGCACTCGACCATCGCATCCGCAACCGCCGTCAGCGCCGACTGCCATTCACCGAATGACGGCCGACGGCCGGGGTCGTTGATTCCTTCGGTGAAGACCCGAACGAACACCGTGCGGAGGACTTCGGGGTACAACTTCCAGAACACGGGTGCGTTGAGGTGCACGCCCGGCACCGGACGGTTTGATGAGTCGGACGGGTCGAAGATGAACACCGGGTGTGTGCCGTAGATCCGTCGCATCGCGGCCTCGTCAAACACGTGAATTTGCGCCTCGGCCTTACCCTGCAGCGGGTGGTCGTTCATGAGCAACAGGAACAACAGGACGGCCATTGAGAAGCTGTCGGTCAACGCAGACGGCTTCTTCTCCTGCCGAACGATCTCGGGCGCCATGAACCGCGCGGTGCCGAGCACCTGTGGTTTGGCCCGGGAGGATGCGACGTTGTCGTTGTCGCAGATGAGAACCTCTCCGGTCTTCGGGTCGATGAAGAGGTTCCCGTCCGAGATGTCGCAGTAGAACAGACCCTTGGCCTGGAGTGCCTTGAACGCCGATACCGTCTGGCTGGCAGCCCGGACCAGCTCGCTGAACCGGATGCCGACCTTGCGGCCCAGCACCATCGGGAGGCCGACGAAGCTCGGTGGCCGCAGCCGCATTACGTAGCCGAACTCGTGACCCTTTGTGACGATGTCATCGGGCCACAGGAAGTGCGCGGACGGGGCTTTCTCCTCGACCAGAGCCGTGATGCTCTCCTGCAGCTCCCGTCGTTGACTCGCCGGGTGGAACCACTTCACCGCGACCTTACTGCCGTCGGCCAGTCGCGCCTCGTGGACCGTACCCTGTCCGCCGGTCCCCAGCAGCTTGCCGATGGTGACCGTATTCCCCATTGAGCTGTCGAGTTTGTCATCTGGCTTCAGCATGTCGTCTCGGTCCCGTCTCGCCTGTCACTTTCGAACCAGCTGGGCCATGTCGCCCACGGCCGTCCATGGCGCTCGATCTGGCGCTCGGTCGCCCACGCCATGGCCACCGACATGTCATCGCCGCTTCCTTGCCTCGATATCTCTGGCAGCCAGCGCTCCAGGTCCGCCGACAGGTCTGCGGTTTCCACGGCTCGCTTGGCGATGTCGGCGCAGAACTGAAAAAATCCCGCTTGGTTCTCGAACGAGTTCGGCACACCGTCGGTAACCAAGATGACTGCGGACGGAACGTTTCCCGGTACCACCGGTACCGTACCCGCGCTGATCCGGTATCTCGCATCGTCGTCGCAGAGCGACGGCGTCGCGTTCGCGATCGCTTCCGCCTGCGGTGGACATAGGTAGCTCGGCTCTCCGCCGGTGATCGTCACCATGGCCCCGTCACCGATCTGCAGCCAGTGGATCGCGTCGGGTCCGATCAGGACCCCCAGAGCCGTCGATCCATACGCCCGGAAGTGCCAGTCGCCGAGCCTCTCGGCGTCCCACTCCTGCGGGCTGGGCCCATACGCGTCCGGACCTGCGGGCTCCGTCTCACTGGAGTCAACCGACTCGGCGTAAGACTCGAACGCCGCGAATTGATCGTACAATCTTTGCGCTGCGGCAGGGCCCTGCGTCGCGATGACGTGGTCGATGTAGCGACCGAGCCGAACCTCTACCGGGTTCAACTCAAATATCCGGGGCGGATTGGCGATCAGATCGCCGCGCACCCGCGCATACCAGTTCGCGACGAGAAGGTTCGGAGCCTCGCTCCAGTCGATTTTCGTGCTGGCCATGGTCCTCCGGACAGACGGTTTCTCTTCGAGGTCCCGATAGGAGGAGAACACCTCTTCCATGGCCGCCACCGCGAACTCGGCACCACGTCGGCTCCGGAAGTGTGCCTCGGAACCGTGCCCGTCAGCAACCGCCACCAACGCCCACAACCCCGCGTCCCAGCTCTTGCTGATGCTACCGTCCTGGCACTCGACGTCGCTTCGGTAATGCGCTGCTCCGGTGACCGACACATTCGTTGCCTGCCAGATCCGCGAAACTCCGTGTGTGCCCAACGCGTCGTCCTCCACTAGACACTTCCTCCGGCTCTCCGCTCACCAGACAGCGTCGGCGTCAGGATCAGCAGCGGGCGGCGGAGGCGGCGGAGTGGGAGTTCCATCGGATGGAACGGTTACAGTCCGGCTCGCTGGTGCCGACGCCGACTTCAGCACGGTCGTCGAGACATACCTGATGTATTTCACCAGGTCGGGGGAGTTACGTGCCTGCAGCGGTTCGACCTCTTGGTGGCCGATGAATTTACGGAGCGGGTCAAGGTCTGCGTCGTCGCCGATCGCGATGGCCATCCGCAGAGCGCGCTTGCCCCACGGTTCCGCCATCAACGCGTCGAAACCGCTGTCGAAATCGTCGGTCGGCTGCCCGTCCGACACCAGCACCACCACCGGGCGGAGCCCCCGCTCGGGCATGTTCCTGACGGACAGCTCCTTCGCCATCGCCTTCATCGCCGCGCCCATGTCGGTGATGCCGTTGACCGGGACGCCCGTCCAATTGAAGTCTTCGACCGGGACCGGCCCCGGCGTCACCCATTGGCACCCCGTGCTGAAGGTCAGCACGCGGACCTCGACGGCGGCGTACGGATTCTCGGCGGCCGAATCCCGCATCGCGGGCAGGGCCTCACGAATAGCGAAGTTGAGCCGATCGATTTTTTCCCCGGCCATCGAGCCAGACACGTCGAGCACCCAGTAGAAGCGCAGCGGCCGCCTGGATATCGCCCCACCGGGCAGGTCCATCATGGTCAATGTGATCCCTCCTTTACTCCGCGATGACCGCGAAGTGGTGCTTCGTTGTCAACAGCGCTCCGCGCCGAGACGGCCCAGGGGACCGTTCGTCGCGTCGATCATCGGATAAATGTTCACCTCGATAGAGCCGGACTTCCTGCCTGCGCGCGGCCGACCACCCCAGAAAGCGCGGCTCCCTACGACCGCTCCGTCGGCCCGGCCGAAAACGGCCGGCACCTGGGGCAGGATCTCCGTGTTGAACGCTTCCGCGTACCTGGTTCCCTCGTCTGGGGAATCGGCCACGCCGAACGACAGGACAATTCCCGCCTTCCGGCCGGCCAGATCGGGCTGCGACGTCCGTTCCTTAAGCTGCCGCTCGATGGCGGCCAGGTGGGCGTCACGAGCAGCTGACGGCGCCCCGGTCAGCAGAGCGGGATTGGTGTCGATCCGCATGCACACAAAGTCGCTGTCGACACCGGCGGGCGGTTCCGGCGACCGGTTCGTAACCTGCGACGTCGGTGACGCGCTCGGGGTTGCTGCGGGGGTGGGGGTCGCGACAGCGCTCGGCGTTACGGCTCCGCCGGTCTGGGTCGCAAGGAAAACCACGACGAGGACCAACAGCATGTCGGCGAATACCCAGCCGACGATGCCGAGAAGTCGCGCCGCGTTCGGCGCGGTCGGTGAGATGCCTGGCTGATCCACAGCGGCCCGCTATCCGATCGGCCAGCGTCGGCGCAGCAGCGACGAGATCCGGCCACGAGGTGGTGCTTCCCCGCGTCCTGGGTTCGACAGGGCCTCGACCAGACGCCGGCTGGCGTCGAGGTTCTCCGCCAGCTGACGGTGCACCTGGTGCAGGTCCGGCAGGACGTGCGGCGGTGTTTCACGGAGCCGGTCGATTGCCTGCGTCAAGGTCGCCGCAGCCTCTCGTGACGACTGTGCCAGGGTGGCCGCAGTGGCTTCGAGTTCCTGCTCGAACCGGCGGACGGTCTGGCTCGCCAGCTCAAGTTGTCCGCGCATCACCTGTTCAGCCGACGACACCATCTGTTCGGCCGCAGCGGACGCACCACTCATGGCATTCGCCGTCGCTCGGCGTTCGGCGAGTTCCCGATCCAACGTAGTGATCACGGCGCCGCCCAGCTTCTCCATCTCCCCCGGCAGCGTGGTGAGGGTCTTGAGTAGCGCGGCTTCGGTGGCGTTGGCAAGCTTGGCGGTCTTCTTGGCAGCAGCCGCCGCCGCCAGTGGAACGTCGACGACATGGCCCAGATCCCGCACGAGCACTTCTTGGCGTTCGTACAGGCTGTCGAGCTTCGCGCCCACGCTCTTGACCGCCCCCAGTACGTTGACGACGTCCTGCTGCAGCGCCGGCAACCGACTATTCATGGTGGTGGCGCCGGAGAGGAGCGACTTCACGGTGGTCTCGAACGTGCCGGTCGCGGCGGCGATCGAGGTGATGTGGGCTTGGAGGCCGTCGGCGCTCCCGGCGACCGCGCTCCCCGCGTTCGCCATGTCTCCGGTCGCGCGGACGAGATCTTCGACGTTCTGTTTTCCGTGCGCGACAGTGGCCACGATCTCCGCCTGCGCTCCCCGGAGATGCTGCAACGTCTGCTCGTAGAGCGGAACGATGGCGGACAGACTCTCCAGATGCTGCTTGTGCAGGACGTCCACCCGGTCGCTGAACTGCGCGGCGGTCTGGAGATGGTCGTGCAGTTGATTGCGGATCAACGGCAGCTGTTCGGTGACATCGTTCATCGACTCGACCAGGGATCGGGCCGTGTCGTCGAATCTCCCTGCGGTCGCGCCGATGGACGCCAGGTTCGTTGTCAGATCGCCGACACCGTCGGCGATCCCTTTCGCTGCCTTGGCGAGACCGCCGGTGGCTTTCGTCAGGGCGGTGGAGCTCGCCCTTCCGGCTCCCGCCGAGGCGACGAAATCCTTCTGTGCGGCGACCAGGCTTCGCAGGGTCTCCTGCAACGCAGGCGCCAGCTGGTTGAGCTCCACCAACAGGCGGTCCGGCCGGCTGTCTGCCTGTTCACTGACGGCCAGCGCCGCCTCGGTGGCGACTGAGCGCAGCTGCCTGACGATGTCTCGGCGAGCCGTGTCGTTTTCGTGGTCTGCGCGTCGCTGCAGCCATCCGCCGGCCCCGAAAAGGACCACGACCACGGCAATCGCGATGAGATCGAAGAGCGCAACGACGTCAAGAGTGACCCAGGTCCGATCGCCGAATCCCTCGGTCCACATCTGGAGAAACGACGCGTCCTGAAACCTCGACTGCTCCTCCTGCGGAGCGTTCAACAAGCCTCGGTACGCATGCACGGCAAAGAATATGCCCCCCCACGTGAACAGAAGCGGAAGGAACAGGGCCAGGGTCCGAAAGAGGTCAAGCACCTCCAGTCGCCGGCTGACCGTGGCGGACCTAGCGACGACGACCTCGTCCGGATCGAGCTGCCGCAGGATGTCCACGTTGGCCCAACGCTGGATCTCACCGGCCCGGAAATCCGTCGCCAGGCGATCAAGGGTAGTGGCGATATTGCTACAGGCCGGCTCTTTCGCGAGCTTGTCCAGCTCGCTGGCGATGTCAGCCGAAGATTTCATGGAATGCCGATCGAATCCAAACTTTTGGAGTCACGCGTGGAGATTTCTTGGTCGCTCGTGGCCCGACGGTACGCGAGCTCCACGATTTGATAAACAACACGGCTGGGTTCGGCCGTCCAGTACACACCGGTCCGTCCAACGTATCATGACGGACTGCGGCGGCTGGCCTCAGGAACAGCACCATAGGCCAGCCCCAGCGAGCTGGCCAGCCGGCCCTAAAGCTCGCGTACGGCCGGTCGGGCATTCAAGCAATTGAGGACAGTGTTGATCATGCGCAGCGTCAGCGTTCCTTCCATCGCAGCAGCACGGTGCGCCGATACGGCGCTCATCCGACGTCACACAGTAACGGCAAGGGTGGCATGCCGGACGCCTACAGACAGGCGACGATGACTGGCTGAACGGACATGCCGCCGACGCTCGATCGGTTGTACGCGCAGGATGACGTACATCGCCGCTGCGTCGACCAGTGAGCTGATCTCAGCGACGCGAATGTGTTGATTAGCGCGACACGGATGAAGGCGATGAAGCCGGACGCGAGGAACCCGAACCGGCACCTGCGCCTGACCTGCTCCCGCCAGGCGCTGACGGTGCTTGTCTGGTTTCGTAAGGGCGAGGACACCGCGTTGCTCGGCACCGGCTCCGACGTCGCCCGGGCGACCGCCTACCGGTGCCTGGCCGAGGGCATCACGGTCCTCACCGCACAGGCCACCGACCTGCACATCGTCCTGAACCGGGCCGCCACCGAGCTGAACCTGCCCACCCTGGCCGACTCCGGCTACGAAGCGCAGGCCAGGGCGTCAAGACCCCGATCAAGCAACTCGCCGATGGCAGCCGGCTTGCCCGCGACAACCGCTTCTACAACCATCTGCTGCACGGTCAGCGGCGGCAGGGCGAACGCGGCTTCGCCATCCTGATCGGACGCTGGAGGACGCTACGTCAGATCACCGGCCCACGCAAATCGGCGACGTCGTCACGGTACGGTTGTTGACGGCGGTCGCTATGGCAGGGCCGAGTTCCGTACGGCCGGGGCGCGGGTTCGGGAGGCGGCGCGATGAGTCCGACGGTGGGCGACAATGTAGGGCGGCTACGTCGACTCAGGGGACTCACTCAGGAGCAGTTGGCGGAGGCTGCCGGGCTTGCGGTCGAGACGATTCAGAAGCTGGAGCAGAACAAGCCGGGATCACCACGGATGTCGACCTTGCGGGCGATCGCCGCTGCGCTTGCCGTGCCGACATCCGTACTCGTCGGGCCTCCTGTCGCCAGCCCGGCGGCCGGGGCCGGATCCGATGACGACGAGATCGCGGTTGGCCTGCTGCGGCGGGCGCTGACTCCGGCCCGTGGCTTGAGCGGGACAGCTGTCGGTGATGTCTCGACAGATCCGCCGACGGTGCGAGAACTGCAGATGTCGATTGCCGATATCGACCGGATCTACCATGAGGCTTATTCAGCAGGGCCCCGATAACCCACAGTGGACCCCCCGATAAATGAGACGGCCC